>VGSF01000020.1 GCA_016875165.1 Deltaproteobacteria bacterium | reverse complement strand
TGGTTCCAAGCGGACTGGACTGGCCCCCCGGCCATGGGCGCCCTTGGCCTTTACGCCGAACCTTTCCTCATCCGACCTTGGCCACCCACCTGTGACTGAAGGGTTACACGGAGGATTTCTCTTGCCTCGCTTTTCTTCCAAGTTTATGATAGGCGTATAACGTTTAGGGAGACAGAGAAACGTGGGATTATACCTGATTAGACGTTTGGCCTTGATGATTCCCCTCTTCATCGGAATAACCATTATCTCCTTCTCGGTCATCCATCTGGCCCCGGGGTCGCCCATCGACATGGCCACGGATTTAAATCCCAAAGCCACGGCCGAGGTGAAAGAGAGGATGCGGGCTTTATACGGGCTGGACAAACCCCTGCATGTTCAGTACTGGAACTGGCTGAGCCGGCTGCTGGTTTTGGATTTCGGCAACTCCTTCTCGCAGGATGGACGGAAGGTCGCGGATAAAATTTTCGAACGTCTGCCTGTCACCATTTCCATCAATGTCCTTTCCTTGCTCCTTATTCTTCTGGTGGCCATCCCCCTCGGCGTGCTTTCGGCCACTCATAAAAATTCCCTCTTCGACAAAGCGACCACGGTCTTCGTCTTCGTTGGCTTTGCCGTGCCTACCTTCTGGCTGGCCCTGCTGCTAATGATACTTTTTGGCGTGCACCTGGGCTGGCTGCCCATATCAGGTTTGAAGTCGTTGAATTATGAATACCTTCCCGCCTCTGGCCAGCTATGGGACCGGGTCAGCCATCTCATTCTGCCCGTCCTTCTCTCCGCCTTTGGAGGACTGGCCGGGCTTTCCCGTTATATGCGTTCGAACATGCTCGAAGTCATCCGCCAGGACTATATTACCACCGCAAAAGCCAAAGGTCTTTCTAACCGGGTCGTAGTCTTCAAACATGCTCTGCGTAACGCCTTACTGCCGGTGATAACCGTACTGGGCCTTTCTATTCCCGGACTGATCGGCGGCAGCGTCATCTTCGAGACTATCTTTGCCATTCCGGGCATGGGCCAACTCTTTTACGCCAGCGTCATGGCCCGGGATTATCCTACGATCATGGGAATTCTGGTCATCGGCGCGGTGCTTACTCTCTTTGGGAATTTGATAGCCGATGTATCTTACGCCCTGGCCGACCCGAGGATCCAGACAGCATAGAGAAAGTTAAACTGAAAATCTCAATTGGATGGCTTCTTAAGGATGTTAAAAGAAAAGACCTTATGTAAAACTTCAGGCGAGCAGGAAAGCCTTGGCCACCTCTTCTGGAAGAGGTTCCGCAAGAACAAGCTGGCCCTCGTGGGGGCATTCATCGTCATCTCCCTCTTCCTCGTGGCCCTCTTCGCCCCATTGCTCTCCCCTTATGACCCCGGCCAGATCAATATCAAAAAAGTCCTGCATAATCCCTCGGCAGAGCATATTTTCGGCACCGACCAGTTAGGCAGGGATGTGTTTAGCCGGATGATCTGGGGCTCAAAAATTTCTCTACTGGTGGGCTTCGTGTCCATGGGCCTGGCCACTGTGATCGGCATATTCCTGGGGGCTCTGGCCGGTTTCTATGGCCGTTGGATAGATAACCTGATCATGCGTTTCGTGGATATCATGCTCTGCTTCCCCACCTTTTTTCTGATCCTGGCCGTGATCGCCCTGCTGGAGCCAAACATCTGGAACATCATGATCATCATCGGAATCACCGGGTGGATGGGTGTAGCCAGATTGGTGCGGGCGGAATTCCTCAGTCTGAAGGAACGGGATTTCACTGTGGCTGAAAAAGCCCTGGGGGCAAGGGATTTCCGTATTATCTTCCGCCACATCCTGCCCAATGCCCTGGCGCCGGTTTTAGTAGCGGCCACCCTGGGAGTTGCCGGAGCCATCCTAACCGAATCCGCTCTCAGCTTCCTGGGAATCGGCGTTCAGCCGCCGACTCCGAGCTGGGGAAACATTCTCACCGCCGGCAAAGACAACATCCAGATCGCCTGGTGGCTTTCCCTCTATCCAGGGCTGGCCATATTGATCACGGTGTTGGGGTACAATCTTTTGGGAGAAGGCATACGCGATGCCATCGATCCGAGGTTGAAGTAAGGTTCAAGGCCCAGGGCAAAAGGGACAAGGCTAAAGGCTCAGTCCTATAAGACTATACGACTATTAGACTATAAAACTAACCCGAGGAACACAATGGCCGAAAGAGATATCGTGATCATCGGGGGCGGCCCCGGCGGGTATGTGGCCGCCATCCGCGCCGCCCAACTGGGAGGAAAAGTTACCCTAATCGAACAGAATGAGCTGGGCGGCACGTGCCTCAACCGGGGATGCATTCCCACGAAGGTTCTTCTCCGCGGAGTTGAGCTTCTGGAGCTTATGGAGGGGAGCAAGGATTTCGGCATTCATGTTGGGGGAATCTCTGTGGATTTTCTAAGGCTGACGGCCCGCAAAGACCGCTCCGTAAAAACCCTGGTGGCCGGAGTTTACGGCCTGATGAAAGCCAATGGCATCGAAGTGATCAAGGGCCCAGCGAAACTCCTCTCTCCCCGGGAAATCGAAGCGCTTGACGAGCAAGGAAGAAAATTTGCCATTAAGGCCCGGAAGATTATTCTGGCCACCGGCTCCATCTCGGCAGACCTTCCCGTTCCTGGAACGGATCTTTCCGGAGTGATAGATAGCAACGGGGCCTTGCAATTGACCCGGGTTCCGGAATCCATGGTGATCATTGGAGCCGGGCCAATCGGTCTGGAGTTCGGCACAATTTTCGCCGCTCTGGGGGCCAAGGTGACCATCCTGGAAATGATGGAGCAAATCCTTCCCAGCGAAGACCTTGAGGTGGCCTCGGCCCTGGAAAAAACTCTAAGGCGCTTTAAGATTCAGACCCTGACCAACTGCCGCGTTAAAGGGATCAGCGAAGGCCCGGATGGAAAGCGGAAAGTCGTGGCCACGATAGGTGAAGAGGAAAAAGTTTTTGAGGCCCAGTATATTTTGATGGCTGCGGGCCGAAGGGCGAACCTAAAAGGGTTGGGCCTTCAGGAAGCCGGGGTTCGCTTTGATAAGAATGGGATCGAAGTCAATGAAAGGATGGAGACCAGCGCCCCCGGCGTTTACGCCATCGGCGATGTGACCGGGAAGTGGATGCTGGCCCATTTCGCCATGGCGCAAGGGGTTGTAGCTGCAGAAAACGCCCTGGGGCACGAAGCGCGCCTGGACAGCCTGGTCGTTCCCCGGTGCGTGTACACCCTGCCGGAAGTGGCCGCAGTGGGCCTTTCGGAAAAAGAAGCCAAAGATGCGGGGTACGATTTGAAGGTAGGCCGGTTTCCCTTTGCCGGCAACGGGAAAGCAACGATCATCGGCGAGCGGAACGGCTTTGTCAAAATCGTCGCCGAAGCCAAGTACGACGAGATTCTCGGCGTGCATATCTTCGGCCCCCATGCCACGGACCTGATTGGCGAGGCCGTGCTGGCCATGCGCCTCGAGGGCACCGCCGCCGATATAGCCCGGGCCATCCACCCCCATCCGACTCTTACGGAGGCCCTGATGGAAGCGGCGCTTGACGTGGATGGAATGGCCGTCCACATTCCACCCCGGAAAAAGTGATAGAAAATAAAGAACCCATAAAGTAAAATACTGTTAGGACCGTTGAGACCGTTAACAAACTAACGTTTTTTGTAACAGTTTAGCGATTTGAAAAAATGGTATAAAAGCCTTTGTTGAGGGCCGGGGGTTAGAGCGGAACGCGCCGGAAGCATCGGTTGGGTTTCCGCTTGGCCACGGGGACAGAAGATCTGTTCCTCCGGAGGAGGCGGGGGTTCTTGCCCGCCCCATATGCGGAGATATAAGCGCCTTATGATTCCAAGCGTTCCGCTCTGGCCCCCGGCCCCTGGAATCCCTTGGCCTTTACAACACACCTTTTTTCAAAGAGCTAAAGTGTTACCGTTTTTTTAAAAACTGGAGAGACTATGGAAATATCAGAATTGCTTCAGCCCTATCGCTTAAAGAACCTGATCCTTAGGAACCGGATCGTTATGGCCCCGATGCTCTCGAGACTCTGCTACCCGGAAGGGATTGTTTCCCCCCAACTCATCGATTATTACGCTGAACGGGCCAGGGGGGGCGTGGGACTGATTATCGTGGAGTACTGTTATATCGATGAAAAAGAGAGCAAAGCCAATCAGGGGCAATTAGGGGCCTATGATGACCAGCTTATCGCTGGGCTGGGAGACCTGGCCGAAGCCATTCAGGAATGGGGAACCAAGGCCGTCCTGCAAATCTGCCATGGCGGACGCAGCACATCGGCGAAATTCATGGGCCGCCAGCCGATTGCTCCCTCGGCCATGCCCAGTTACACCGGGGAAATGGCCAGAGAGATGACCCTGAGCGAAATTGAGAATACCATCGAATCGTTTGCCGAAGCGGCCCGCCGGGCCAAAATCGCTGGGTTTGACGGGGTGGAGCTGCACGGAGCTCATGGGTATCTGATGGCCCAGTTTCTCTCTCCCTACACCAATCGCCGGCCGGATGTTTACGGGAGGGATCGGGGGCTGTTTGCCTTACAAACCCTGGAGAGAGTTCGGTCCAGGGTGGGCAAGGATTACCTGGTGGGCTACCGGATGAGCGGGGAGGAGTTCATAGAAGGCGGGGTTACTCTTCAGGAAACTAAAGCTTTTGCCAAAAGACTGGAGGAGAGGGGAATCGACTACATCCATGTATCGGCCGGGATCATCGAGACCGGTCAGCATTTTGTTATTCCTATGTACTTCCCCAAAGGTCATCTCCTACATCTATCTGAAGGGATTAAGAGCGCGGTAAACATCCCGGTCATTGCCGTGGGAGCCTTACACGATCCCCTCCTGGCCGAGCAAGCCCTTAAGAAAAAGCAAGCCGACCTGATCGCCATGGGCCGGGCTTTGATTGCTGATCCTGAACTTCCCAACAAGATTCAATCCGGAAGGACAGAGGATATCCGCACCTGCTTGCGCTGCAATGAAGGTTGCAGCAGCCGCGTGCGCCAGAGCAAGACCCAGCGCTGCGCCGTTAATGCCGAAGTGGGGCGGGAACGGCAGATGCGCCTCCACCCTGTATTAAGGCCCAAACATGTGTGCATAATCGGCGGGGGTCCGGCCGGTATGGAAGCGGCCCGGGTGCTGGCTTTGAGAAGACACCGCGTTACCCTGATCGAGAAAGAAAACGAGTTAGGGGGGCTTCTCCGTTACGCCGCTGTTCCGGATTTTAAGGCCGAGCTGCGCAGCTTTCTGGAATACCAGAAAACCCAGGTGAAAAAATTGGGCGTGGAAGTCCTGTTGAATCGCCGGGCAACCCTGGATTTCCTCAAAGAGCTAAAACCGGATAATGTAGCGCTGGCTGCCGGCTCATCCATGTCCGTCCCGGAAATTCCCGGAAGCCACAAACCCTTTGTGGCCACGGCCATCGACCTGCTCTCCGGAAAATATCAGGCTGGTGATAGAGTTCTGGTTGCCGGGGGAGCGGCCATGGGGTGCGAGGTAGCCGCGCACCTGGCCTCTTTGGGGAAGAAAGTAACCCTGGTGGAGATGCTCGGCGATCTGGCCCTTGACCTGGAAATGCGCTCTCGCCTGGCTATCCTGCAATTGCTTAAGGAACGCGGGGTGGAGTTTTTGACCGGCTGGAAACTGGCCAAAATTGAAGAAGGCTATGCTCTTCTGCTCGGGGGCGACTTTAAGGAAATGCAGGTTAAAGCGGACTCCGTTATCCTGGCCTTGGGACTTACCTCCAACCAGGAATTACTCAAGCCCCTCACGGAAACCTTCGGCAATTTTTTCGTCATTGGCGACTGCCTGGAGCCAAGGAAAATTTACCAGGCTATTCACGAAGGAGCTTTTTCCGGTCGAGCGATCTAACTCCTTCGCCCAAGATTCTAATTGGACGCAGATTGATAAAACAGAAGTCAGAAGTCAGAAGTCAGAAAACAGAATACAGAATAAATTCTTCTTTGGCGCCTTTTGTCTCCTTGATTCTGTCTCCTGAATTATTTATAATTTTTTTCTGTGTTGATCTGCGACAATCTGCGTCCCAATAAATTTAAAAGGAGATTTTAAAATGACCGCAATCTGTAACGTAACCATCGTTGGCGCGGGCACCATGGGCCATTCCCTGGCCCAGGTCTTTGCTCAAGCCGGATACAATGTTTGGCTGAACGACGTCAGCGAAGAGATCTTGGCCAAGGCCCGCAGCCTGATTTCTGCTAACCTGCAGACCTTTGTGGAGATGGGGCTCTTGCCGAAAGGTCAACCGGCTTCCATCTTAAGCCGCATCCAGACCACCACTAAAATTGCAGAGGCCGGGGCAAATGCCGACTTGGTCATCGAAGCCATCATCGAAGATCAGGCCGCCAAGAAAGAGATGTTCAAGGCTCTTGACCAAATCTGTCCGCCGGCAGCCATTCTGGCCAGCAACACTTCCTATATGGATATTTTCAAATTCGTGGAAACCAAACGGCCGGACAAAGTGCTCATCACCCACTGGTTCGCTCCACCCCATATCGTGCCTTTGGTGGAGATCGTCCGCGGGCCGGCGACTTCTCAAGAGACCGTGGACACGGTGAAGGCGCTGATAATAGCCGCGGGCAAGAAACCCATTGTCATTTCCAAATTCCTACCCGGATTCATCGGCAACCGCCTGCAAAGCGCCCTGGGCAATGAGGTCTTGTTTCTGTTAGACAACGGCTATGCCTCAGCCGAAGATATTGATACGGCGACCAAAGCCAGTTTTGGCCTGCGCATGCCCATCCTGGGATTGGTAAAACGCATGGACTTTACCGGACTGGATTTGTCCCAGAAAATATTGAGCAACGCCACTTATAAGATTCCCCCCCAGCAGACCCAATCCAAGACCATTGATCAATTGGTGGCTCAGGGAAAACTGGGGGTTAAAACCGGCAGCGGATATTACGAATACGGCGGCCGCTCGACCGAAGAGATTATGAAGGAACGGGATATCAAGCTGATCAAGCTTCGGGAGTTTTTAAAGGAACTGGGAGAACTATAAAAAGGGTCCAAGGATTCGAGGGGTCAAGGGTTCAAAGGTTAAAGATTTTAGCATTTCACTTGAACCCATGAATCCTCGACCCCTGTATTTAAAATGCTTATCGATTCTCATGCTCACCTGGAAATGAAGGATTTTGATAAAGACCGCGCCCGGGTTATCGCCCGGGCCGTTGAAGCCGGGGTGGGCTACATCATCACCGTGGCCACAACGATTCCGGATATTTATAAGGCTTTAGAGATCGCCCAAAAAAATGAATCGGTCTATGTATCGGTCGGCATCCATCCCCATGAAGCCAAAGATATCCGCGAAGGGGATTACGCCAAACTACGCAGCCTGGCCAGGGAAAAGAAAGTGGTGGCTTTCGGGGAGATCGGACTGGACTTCTACCGCAACCACTCACCCCGGGAAACTCAAGTGGCCCGGTTTCGGGAGCTTTTAAGGCTGGGAAAGGATCTCGGGCTGCCTATTATTTTCCACGACCGGGAAGCCCATGAGGAAATCCTGGATATTTTAAGGAAAGAAGGAGATGGGCAATGGAAAGGGGTTTTCCATTGCTTCTCCGGCGACTTTTCCATGGCCCAAAAAATTATTCAGATGGGGTTTTTCCTCTCCATCCCCGGCACAGTGACATTTTCCAAATCAACCACGCAGCAGGATATTGTCCGGCGCATTCCCCTGGAAAAAATTCTTTTGGAAACAGACTGTCCCTACCTCGCTCCGGAGCCTTACCGCGGGAAGAGAAACGAGCCCGCTTTCCTCCGCCATACGGCAGAAAAGGTGGCTTCCTTAAAGGGACTAAGTTATGAGGATGCCTGCCGGATCACCTCTCTAAACGCCAAAACCCTTTTTGGGGTTGGAGAGGAGACTGCCAAAGGGAAATGGGTCTATCCCATCCGTAATTCTTTATACGTAAATATCACCAACCGCTGTTCGAATCGCTGCACCTTCTGCGCCAAAAATACTTCTTACGTGGTCAAAGGACATGACCTGGAATTGGACCGCGAACCCAGTATTGAAGAACTGGTGCAGGCCGTGGGTGATCCGAAAAAGTATCAAGAGATCGTCTTCTGCGGATTCGGCGAACCCTTGCTCCGCCTGGATACAGTAAAAGCCGTGGCTATGGAAATGAAAAAGAAAGGGGCCCGGGTGCGCATCGATACCGACGGGCAGGCCAATCTGGTTTATGGCCGGAACATCCTCCCGGAATTAAAAGGCCTGGTGGATGCAGTATCGGTCAGTTTGAATGCCGAAAGTCCTGCAAAATATCATCGCCTCTGCCGTTCCTCCTTCGGAGAAGAAGGATTTCATGGGGTGCTTGACTTTATACGGGAAGCCAAAAAGGTGATTCCAGAAGTTGTGGCTACCGTCGTGGAAATGCCGGGCGTTGACGTCGAAGCCTGCCGCAGGCTGGCCGAAGAGGAGTTGGGCGTAAAATTCAAGCGCCGGGCTTACGCTGAGGTGGGGTAAAAGGAGAGAAAAAATAGATCTTATGAGAGTGCTTATTATTATTCTGCTTCTCCTTTGGGGGGGCAGTGGGGCTACAGCTGCCGGGGAAAAGGAGATCCTTTTCATAGATCGCTTTTCAGAAGGGGTTGACGCCAAGGGGATTCCGATCGGTTGGGAGCTGGAAAAAGAACCAGGGAGCGGCTCCAAGATTACCTTGGCCCAAGAAAAGGAAGGCCATTTTTTGCGTCTTCTTTCGGCCGGGGATGCCTTCGGCTTGAAAAAAGAGATCTCTTTTGACATCCGCAAATATCCATACCTCTCCTGGCGCTGGAGAGCCACGAAGCTTCCCAAGGGCGGAGACATCAGGAAGAGGGACACGGATGATCAAGCCGGACAAATCTACGTAATATTTCCCAAGTTCCCTGCTTTTATAAATTCCCGTTCCGTAGGGTATATTTGGGACAATAAGGCCCCGGCCGGGTTTTCCGGAACGAGCACGGCCTACAGCAAGATGAAGTACGTCGTCCTCCAGAGCGGAGCCAGCAAATTGAACCAGTGGATTTCCGAGACCCGCAACGTTTACGAAGATTACAAGAAGCTTTTCCAGGAGGACCCCCCCACCGTGGGAACCGTTTTGCTTTACATTAACTCCCAGCATACCAAAAGCCAAGCGGCGTGCGATTACGCCGACATTTATTTCTCGGCTATCCCTCCTAAAAAAGAATGATTTAAAAATTTTTATTCCAAAAGAAACCTCCCCTGCCAGACAGCGTCGAGGGAAGTATTGCATCCTTCCTGAAGTCGTGTTTTTCATGTTCCCTCCCCCAATAAAGCATTTCAATGAGAATGAATAAGAGGGGTGAGAAAATCATATTGACACTTCAATTTAAAGGGGTTAGATTCTTTCTGGATACAGGCCGAGCCTCTTGCAAAACTCAACATCTGGCGCTCAATCGTCATTCCGGGCAAGCGCAACGCGACCCGGAATCCAGGATTATTAAACACTTATGGATTCCGGCTTCCGCCGGAATGCCCGAATAAATGGCCTTTGCAAGATCCTCATGCCTATAAACCATTTTTCCCCTAATTTACCCCCTCAACCTTTTGGAGTTCAATGTGGGGTGGAAATTTCCAAAAGTGCTGACGTTAGGCTTCCAAAGGTGTTTTTACTTCGCCCTTTGGAAGCTTTTGTTTTTTTGAATAACATAAATAAGGGGCATTTTAAAACAATGGCCCTGGTTTAAACTGGTCTTATCAAGTCTCGATAACGATAAAGATTGTATCCGGAGTGAAGCGAAGCAGAATTCTGGATACAATCTTTTTAGCCCCTATGAAAAAGAGGCGAGAAAAGTAAGAGCGGTGCCCTTAAGAATTCCCGGCGTCATACAAACAGAATAGAGGTCTATGATGCAAAACCTGCTTAGAGACTTGACCGAATTGCTTTCCAAAGATGACCGTCTTGTTTCCGAAGGAAAACTCCTGAAAAACAAGGTCATAGAACTTGCGCTGAAAATGGACTCGGACTTGATAAAGCTTCTTCTTAAAAGCAAACCGATCAAAAAACACTTCTTCACAGATGTTGACGGCGTTCTCGTCTTCGACAAGATCAAATTCCAAAAATTTGTCTCGAATAAAGAATTCCTGCCGGACAGCTACACGGCTTTCAAAAACAAGATTGGCCTGGTCAACGAAAACGGGAATTATCTGTCGGAAAGCAAAGAAGTGGTTCTGGCGTGGCCTTACAAGGATTGCGTTCTGGAAGGGGGACAGACCAAGGAGGACCAGAAGCGGGATGAAATCTTCTGGAATGAAACCCTTGCGCCGGACGAGATAGACAGACTTCTTGCCCCGAAGGTCTTCACGAACTTTATAAGGTACGACACACACGGCGAGCGCCAACTGACAGGAAAAGAGGTAATTGATTTCTCCAAAGAAAACCTGATTATCAAAGGAAACAACCTACTTTCGCTTCACTCACTTAAAGCCCAGTTTCGCGGCTATGTCAAGTTGATTTATATTGACCCGCCGTTCAATACAGCAAGTGCCGCAAATACTTTTTCTTACAATAATAATTTCAATCATTCCGCTTGGTTGACGTTTATAAAAAACAGAATTGAAATTGCTAAGGAGATGCTATCGACGGACGGAATATTCGTTACCGCCATAGATCACTACGAACTTTTTTATTTGGGTGTTTTGTGTGATGAGGTTTTCGGTAGAGAAAACAGAATGGGTGTCATTTCCGTTGTTCACAATCCGGGCGGACGACAAGACGACGCATTTTTCCCGACAGCTCACGAAAATATGCTTTTCTATGCAAAAGACATTTCCAGTGCCAAACTACTTACATTAGGGTCCAGCAATGAGAAGATCTCTCAATACGTACTTAGCGACCGATATGGCAACTATAAGCTCCGTGGATTCAGACGCAGTGGGAACAATTCAAGGCGTGAGCAACGTCCGGAGTTATATTATCCGATTTACTACAATCCACAAACAAACCATATCTCGTTGGAGAAAAAACATGGCCACATTGAAATTTTGCCTATTGATGAGAAGAGGATAGAAAGATGCTGGAGATGGGGCAAAGAAACTTTGATTGAGAAGCTTGACAGGTATATTGAGGTGAAAAGAACGAATAAGGGATTTGATATTTACATCAAGGAGAGAGAGGATGATTATAAGGGGGAAAAACCCAAGACTATTTGGGACAAACCCAAATACACAGGGCAAACAGCCACAAATGAGCTAAAGAAATTATTTGGAGATAAAGTTTTCAGTTACCCTAAGTCACATTATTTGATTATGGATGTTTTGAAGATAAGCACAGAAAAAGACGACATCGTCATGGATTTCTTCGGTGGCAGTGGTACAACGGCCCACGCAGTACTTGAGCTAAATAGGGAAGACGGTGGTAATCGACAATTCATTATCTGCGAGCAAATGGATTATGTTGAAACAGTCACAACAAAAAGAGTTGTCAAGGTTGTCGAGCATATTGGCAAGGGCGAGTTTATCTACTGCGAACTGATGAAATACAACGAAGCCTATATCCAACGAATCCGTAAAGCGAAGACTGCGGCAGACCTCCTCGCGATCTGGAAGAACATGCAGGAGAAGGCGTTTATCAGCTACAGGGTCGAACCTAAGGCCATTAATGAGAATATCTCGGACTTCGAGAAGCTGACCATTGATGAGAAGAAACGTCTCCTCATTGAAATCCTCGACAAGAACCAGCTCTATGTGAATTACAGCGAAATGGACGATGCTGAATATAGAATATCCGAAACGGACAAGAAGCTGAACCGTAAATTTTATGAGGAGCGGTAAAAATGAGCGGTCAGCAGACGCTTGAGCAGAAAATCACCGCATATATTGACCTGGGAAATTCCCGGCCCGAAGTCCCGCCAGAGCTCAAAAACAATCTGAATCCCATTTTTGAACTTCGCCCATACCAGGTTGAAGCATTTGGACGGTTTGTCTACTACATGAACAATAAACGCCTCCGGCAGAAGCCGTCTCAACTCCTTTTCCACATGGCGACTGGAAGCGGGAAAACCCTCATTATGGCGGGGGCAATCCTCTACCTCTACACACAGGGATACCGCAACTTTCTCTTTTTCGTCAACAGCACCAATATCATCAATAAGACCCGTGACAACTTTCTAAACCCGCTTTCTTCAAAATATCTTTTTTCTGAAAGCGTGGCGTTCGGCGACAAGAAAGTCAGAATACGGGAGGTTGACAACTTTCAGGCGGCAAACCCGGAGGACATCAATATCGTGTTCTCTACCGTTCAAGGGCTTCATTCACGGTTGAACACACCCCGTGAGAACTCGATAACCTATGACGATTTTGCAGATAAGAAAACCGTCCTCATTTCCGACGAGGCCCATCATATCAATGTTGAAACCAAAAAGGGAAGGCTTAGTAAGGAAGAGCAGGAGGAGGTCATTTCATGGGAAGGCACGGTCAACCGCATATTCCGCGCAACCCCCGAAAACCTTCTCCTTGAGTTTACCGCTACTGTTGACTTTGCAATTCCTGAAATATCGGCAAAATACTCGGATAAACACCTGTTCGACTATCCTTTGAAGCAATTCCGCATTGACGGCTATTCAAAAGAAGTAAAGGTTCTGCAATCGGACGTGGAGTTGATAGAGAGAGCGCTTCAGGCGCTGATTTTGAGCCAGTACCGCAGAAAGGTATTTGAAAAGAATCAAAAGCACATCAAGCCGGTGCTTCTTTTCAAGTCGAAAACAATCGCTGAGAGCAAGTCATTTCACGCTGAATTCGTTGAGAAGATAAGGTCCCTCAAGGAGACCGATATTCTTTCCATAAGAAAAAGAGCCGACACGACCCTGAAAAGGTGTTTCGACTATTTCGAACTGAGCGGTATCACACTTGACAACCTGGCCCAAGAACTGAAAAACGATTTTGCGGAAGACAAATGCATTGAGGTCAACAGCAAGGAAGAGAGCGAAGAAAAACAGATTGCCGTGAATACCCTTGAGGATGAAGCCAACGAATACCGCGCGGTTTTCGCCGTGGATAAGCTGAATGAAGGCTGGGACGTATTGAATCTTTTTGATATTGTCCGTCTTTACGACACGCGGGACGCCAAGGAGGGAAAACCGGGGAATACGACCATTTCCGAGGCGCAGCTCATAGGGCGGGGCGCGCGGTATTGCCCCTTTCAGATTGAACCGACTCAGCCGAAGTATCAACGGAAATACGACAAAGATGTTTCCAACGAACTCAGAGTATGCGAAGAACTGTATTACCATAGCGCCTATAATCCAAAATATATTCAAGAACTGGATACGGCCCTGCAAGAGATCGGCATAAAAGCGAAGGCGACGAAAGAGATCCCGCTTCAGTTAAAACTGGAATTCAAAAAGTCTGATCTTTACAGAGAGGGCTTGGTTTTTTTGAATGACCAGATTGGATACGACAGGGCAGGGATTTTCAGTCTACCCAAGACCATAACCGAACAAACATTTGCCGTCAGCCTCCGTACGGGCGCGGTTCAGACGACCACTATCTTCGAAAACAGCGTCGGCCGACAGATAAGCACGAGACGGAAAGATTTTTACCTGACGGATTTCGGCCTCACAATTGCCCGGAAGGCTTTATCACGCCTCGAGTTTTGCCGGTTTAGCAACCTCAAATCCTTGCTTCCGAACCTGTCCTCAACGCGCGAGTTCATTGCGTCCGAGAAGTACTTGGGGAAGGTCAAGGTTGAAATCGAGGCAACGGAAGAGAAACTCGCCGCTCTTCAGCCGGATGAAAAACTCCAGATTGCGGTGGAGGTCCTTATGAAAATAAGCGAGAGCCTGCAATCCGAAAAAATCGAGCATCAAGGCACGCAAGAATTCAAACCGCACAGTTTTTATGAAGTCTTCAAGGACAAGACGCTGAATATCTTCGTCAAAGATGGCGGGGAACAGGAATACGGTGTCCCTCAGAGCGAGGCTAAGGATAGCGTCTTGCGGATAGATTTGAGCAAAAAGCACTGGTATGTCTTTGCGGATAACTACGGCACATCTGAAGAGAAGCATTTCGTCAAGTTTATTGATAAAACCTACGACGCCTTGAGGGAAAAGTATGAGCAGATTTTCCTCGTAAGAAATGAAAAGCATTTCCAGTTGTTCAATTTCGATGACGGCAAAGCGATGGAGCCCGATTTTGTTCTGTTCCTGATGAAGAAAGAGCCCGAAATCGCATTCCATTATCAGGTTTTTATTGAACCGAAGGGCAAACCCTGGGCGGCAAAAGAGCCTTGGAAAGAACAATTTCTGAAGTCATTGGAAAAACGGCATAGAATCACGGTCTTGTGGAAGAACAAGAAATACAGGGTCTGGGGTATGCCGTTCTTTAGTGAAGAAGACCGACGCGAATTTGAGGATGCATTCAATTCTCTTCTCAAGTAAGGAAGCCGTTTCCGCAGTCACTTCGGCAGATTCAGCGCAAGCCTGGCTCCAGTGGCAAGAGGGGCGCGCTATAAAAAACAAGTCACTGGGTAGAGTAGAGAGCTGAAAAGGATTTGGAATTTGGGGTCAGGCTTGCTATATTGCAATATCGTTTAACATTATTCATTCGAAAAAGGTTGGTAAATAGCAATTATGCAAGCCTGACCCTGTAGCTTTGCAGCGAAGAAGCGCGATCCCGAAGCGGACACGGCGGCGTGGGAGCGGGAGATTGACCGGCTGGTTTATGAACTGTACGGCCTGACGGAAGAAGAAATTAAACTTGTAGAAGAGAGCACCGCGAAGTGATGCGATCATTGTAACAAGATGTAATAGAATTTTGAATTACACGATATTCATTGGCTATGGAACTGTTTCAGAACATTTGGGCACGATACGGGTTTCGCGGGAATCCGTTTGATACCTCCGCTCTGGCGGCATCCGCCGGCGCTCTTCTTCCCATCAGTCAAGCCATTGTCGGGCGGGGGATGGACTCCCCGGAGTCCAAGATGCTGTTGGGCGTGCTCCGCAGTGCGGGTGGCGGGCGGGCAGTTGTGGAAGGCGATATCGGCGTTGGCAAGGAGCCCTTCTTAAATTGTTTAGCCGCATCACCGCGATGGTCGCCAGATCTACTATTGCGTCAGCGAAGATGTGCGCATCATCCGGGATATTCCACCCAGACTACAGAACAAACTGTTTGACTGATGGCGATACCCTACAAGGAAGTTCGAACTGGGGGTCGGACCAAGGTAACTATATGTGAATTTGCGATTTAAGCTCTCTAAATACCCGGTTTAAGGCAATATTGGATTGCATTGCCATAGATTAGGAGAAAGCCTTTTTTATCCTTTTGATTGCCAACCAAAAAAGGAGGGGATGACGTGAGCATCGATTTCAACGCTGATGAAATCTTCCAGATGGCTGAGCAGATTGAAAGAAATGGGAGCGCTTTTTACAGGCGGGCGGCCAGCTTAACGGCGCGCTCCATAACTGCGCAACTGTTCCTCAAGCTTGCCGCCATGGAAGATGAGCATGAAAAAACCTTCGCCCATATGCGGGCGGAATTATCGGAACAGGAAAGTAAAGCGAAGGTTTCTGACCCGGATGATCAGTCTGCTACGTACCTGCGGGCCTGGGCAGACGGGCATGTCTTTGATGTGCGCACTAACCCCGCAGAACGATTGACCGGTAAGGAAAAGGCGGAAGAGGTTCTTAAGATGGCCATCGGGCTGGAAAAAGATTCCATCGTCTTTTATTTGGGCATGAAAGAGGCCGTCCCGCAAAGGTCGGGCCGGGAAAAGATCGAGGGGATCATCAAAGAAGAAATGCGGCATATGGCCACTTTGAGCAATGAGTTAGAAACCCTGCGCCACCAGCCTATTTGAACAAAATTCCATGAATCTTTTTTAGGCTTTTCCCATCAAAATAAGAAATGACGAAAGGAGAGGAAGGAATGAAAAAATACACCTGCAATATTTGCGGTTATGTCTATGATCCAGCCGCGGGAGATCCGGAAAATGGCGTTGCTCCTGGAACACCTTTTGAAAAACTTCCTGAAGACTGGACTTGCCCGGTGTGCGGGGCGAGTAAGACTGATTTTTCGCCGGAAGGCTAATCTGCCGGTTGATTTCGCGCTTTTTCCAGTTCGACTTTTAACGCTCGCAGGCGACTTTTTATCGCAGGAGGCTTCGTTCGCCTCGAGGGGTAATATTTATTTTAAAGCCCGAAACCCACAAGAGGTAAAAGAAAAACGGACCTACAGAAGGAGGCTTCCATGTTCCCTCCCGGCCAAGGGATCCCTCGACCTTATAACCACCTGATTTTTGAAAAAAGTCCTTACCTCCTTCAGCATGCTGAGAACCCTGTAAATTGGTATCCCTGGAACAAAGAAGCATTTCGAAAAGCCCAGGAGGAAGACAAGCCCATCTTCCTCTCCACCGGGTATGCCACCTGCCATTGGTGCCATGTAATGGCCCACGAATCCTTCGAAGGCGAAGAAGTGGCCGAGTTGCTGAACCAATCTTTCATCTCCATTAAAGTGGACCGCGATGTGGCTGCCTTGAAAGCAGCCTTGCCTTAAGACTAATTTTCGCAAGTCATGAAAGCGCAAGGCGCAAGTGGAAAATGAAAAGCTCCTAAACTCTTACGCCCTGCGCCTTTAAAGTTCATCTATGAAATCCATAAAAAATCTTCTTCGCAATAGAGACTTTATTCTCCTCCTGGCTTTAGCCCTCGGATTAAACCTGGGACAGGGCGCCCGATGGACAGAGCGGGCTGTCGTCCCGGCCCTGGCCGTAGTAATGGTCCTTTCCACCATGGGAGTTTCCGGAAGTATCTTCCTTTCTCCCCGGAAGTTGTGGATGCCGGCGCTGGCTGGCTTGGCCATAAGCTACGGGGTCCTCGGCAGCCTTCTCCTCGGGTTGAATTTCTTGTTCATCCACGATGCAGCCCTGCGGCATGGCTTTATAATCATGGCTGCCGTTCCCCCGGCCATTGCCGTCATTCCTTTCACCTTCCTCTTGAACGGGAACAGCGCCTTTACGCTCATTGCCGCCATCGGGTGTTACCTGGGCGCGCTCCTTCTTACACCTTTAATCATTCTGTGGTTCATCGGACCCGGGTTTATAGAGTCCGGAAAAATCCTGACCATTATGGTGGAACTGATCCTGATCCCCGTAATCCTCTCGCGCATCTTGCTTTGGAGTCGACTCTCAGAACGCATCGAACCGGCAAAAGGGGCCATCACTAACTGGAGCTTCTTTTTGGTGGTTTACACGATTGTAGGCCTGAATCGTGATATCTTATTAACCCAGCCGCTTGCTTTCCTTCCGGCGGCCTTCATTGCTCTGGCCAGCACTTTTGTCCTGGGATTTGTAATCGAGCGGACCTCCCGGTTCTTCCGGCTCGACCCCAAAAAGGTAATAAGCCTGGTTCTCCTGGGCACGCATAAGAACACCGGCCTGGCCGCAGGCTTAGCTCTCGCCCTTTTCAGCGAGAAGACCGCTGTGCCGGCAACAATCTCAACGATTTTCATGCTGGTTTACATCATCTGGCTAAGCGTAAAACAACGCTGGGACCGCCAAAAAGAGAATCTCGCAGAGGGCAAAACGCAGAGCGCATAGGGTGTTTGATTAGAAATCGATTTCTAAAAAATGGGTCATCTCCAAATTAGTTGAGGGCAAAAGAGCTGGCATATTTAAAATGGGCAGTGAATTCAGGGGCCCGGAAGAAAAGTCAGCTTGCTTGCAATCATGAGGCACATATCTCTCCTAAGCTTTGGCGGGGGAGTCGGCAATTTCTTCGAAGCTATGTTTCCCCACCCCCGCTACGCTTTGCGGAAGGTAAGCTGGGGGTTTTGGGAACGTGGATATCCCGCCGATGCTTGCGGCGCAATCTGTCTTTCCTTCCGGGCCCTTGGAAGGCTTTCATTAAAAAATTGATCAACTAATTTGGAGATGAACAAAAAAAAGAAAGGAGCGAGCCCAATGGCCGGCCACGTCGAGCAATCCCAAACAATTGGCTTGCGCTTTTCCGAGAGAATGTCCGGTTATCTGGCCCAGGGGGAAGCGGATTTCGCAGGAGGAGAGCGGGCCGGAAAAAACCAGAGCGCCTTTTTGGCGTTCGAGGTCATCATTTCCATTAAAGACGTCAAGGATTTTTGTAAATTATCCGGGGGCAAAGCCAGACTCGAAGGAACCGTTTCCGTAAAAACGCTCGGGCAAAATTTGCCGATTCGCCATGGCGAATTTACCCTGTTCAGACCTGACCGGGAAACCGGGAAAAGGCATATGGCTTACTCCTTTGGCTTCACCGGAAACGACGGCAGTGATTACTTCCTCTATGGATATAAAGTAATTTTTGACGATCCCGGGGAGTTTGACCCGTTAGCGGATATGACCACGTTGTTTACCCGAGTTTACAAGGGCCATTCCCAGGATGAACCCCCCTTCGGGTCGGGCATCCTGCGCTTTAAGTTAGCCAGCCTGCCCTCCATGCTTAACTCCTTCGAAGTCATCCCGGCCCAATCTCTGATGAAAAAATTCAAAACCATTTCTATGTTTTTCAAGTTCTGTTACGGCGAGATCAGGGATACGTACCTGGCCAGACTAAGCCCGATCTATCATACGGAATACGAAAACCTAATTTTGAACGGCAGCCTGGAAACAAAGAATGGGACCGGGCAAAAGTTTTTCTTTTTCTCCGGGATTCACGACAAGGATTTTCCCTTTGGAGACGGAGGGATCTTCTGGGATATCGCCCTGATTATTCAGAAGGCAGATGGCTCGTGGGCCAAATATGCCCTGACCGACCAGGTCATTGAAGGACTGGAACTGGATGTGGAAAAAGGTCTATATCGGTATAAAGGTCCAGTCTATCAATTGCTGGAGGGGTATCAGCTTTCGAGGAGTGAACTTAAGAAGTCTGTTCTGCCTGCCCACCTGCGCGAAGTTCAGGCCATAATTGAAATCCATTTCAGTTGTGAAAAATATCACCCCATTCCCCTGCCATTTCCGACTATTTCCGGGCTCAACGAGCTGGGTTTACAGCAGAGTTTGGACAATCTCCAGGAATGGCTGTCGCGCCTAAACCTCCTCGGACTCCACCTGACCCCGCACAGAGTGCGCCCCACCCAAGGCAGGATCATTCTCCAGGATGGATCGTTAAAAGAGGAATACTTCCTCATGGAGGAAAAAACTCTGGGCGAGGCCGAGAAATCAATCCTGCGGAATATCCGGTGGCCAAAGCTCCATTACAATTATATATGCGGCCTGAACCCGGAGGCGGACGATATTTATGTAAAGATCCGCACAGACGCGCTCCGGAAAAACCGGAAGGATTTTGGGGACAGAATCCAGGAAGCCTTAGGGAAAATGGTCAGCCAGTTGGTTTCTCTTGACCTTAACATTCATGAAGGCAACTGTACGAGATTGGCCGCAGATAAAGCCAAACCCTTCAAAAGGGTCGAGAACAACCTCCTTAAGATAAATAACGATCATCTTCCCGCGGCTGTTTTGCAGCGCCGGATCATTGCCCTGCAAGATGAGGCGGGCAATTTATTCTATGCCCTGGAAGAAAGCACGGATCCGCTTAACCTGGGGAATATCAACTCCGACAAGGTAGTGAAAGTGGCTGCTATCAAGGACAGCAATAAGTTTCAGGCCCTGGATGATGTGCTGGAAAAGACCGCTTTCTTTGACAAACTGGAAGCGATTCGGCAAAAAACTGGCAAGAGCAAGGAGGCCTTCTCGATCATCGTCAAGCCCAATTTTATGTTCATGTACTCAAGGAAAGATCCTTCCACCTATACGGACCCGGAGCTGGTGGAGCATCTGCTGGACCGAATATACGAACGAGGGTATCGCAACCTGGCCTGTGCCGAGGCGCGGAGTACTTACGGAGTTTTCTTCACCAACCGGGAAGTCAAAACCGTCGCCCGCCATATCGGGCTTTCCGCAAAGAATTACCGGGTCATTGACCTTTCAGAAGACTTAGATACGTTTTCATTCTCCGGCAATTTAGGAGACCATTATGTGAACCGGGAATGGAAACTGGCCGATTTCCGCATAGCCTTCGCTAAAAATAAAACTCACTCTTACTCCTTCTATACGCTAACAATCAAAAACATTTACGGGGCCCTGCCCGGGGAAAATAAGTTTTTGGAATACCACCATAAACGGGACATCTATGACACCACCATAGAATTCATCAAACATTTTCCCGTGCACTATGCGCTCATCGATGCCCACATCAGCGCCGATGGGCCCTTCGGAATTTTTGCCGACAAAAACCCGAATGTTACCCAAACCATTATCGGCAGTGAAGACCTTGCGGCCACGGATTGGATTGGCGCGGCCAAGATGGGGTTGGACCCGATGGTCAGCGATTACATGAAGAAGGCTGTAGCAGCTTTTGGCAAACCCCAGATCGAATTTGTCGGCGACCGCTCCCTCTATGCGGACTGGGTAAATGTAACCGACGTCATCCCGCTCTTGGCTCTTGGAGCGCTGGACAGGAATTATTATTTCGGCAACCTGTTTTATTCCGTGTTTGCCTACATGGAAGACTTCTTCCAGTATAAGGACGCAGGTGTCGGACGAAGGATTGCCAGAATTTTGGCCGACCCGGTTAAATCCCTCTTCTTTCAGAAGGCCGGGCAGGGAGAGCTGGATAGGGAGTTGAGCAGGAAGTTGTTTGATCTCCTCCAGGGAGAAAAGTGATGGCCTTGTAAAAAGTCGTCACTCCGGCCTGCCTGTGCCTGGCAGACAGGTGAAAACCGGAGTCCAGAGGTTTGATAAATCCTTGAAATAATTGGATTCCGGCTTCCGCCGGAATGACGGAAAAGGGCATTTTCAGACTTTTTACGAGAACATCAAAAGTAAAGGGTTTAAGTTGCGCGTTCCTTGTTTCGAGTTTATAACGTGGAACCCGCAACCATAAATTCCAGGAGGCGGGGATGAATAAGAGATGGAAATGCACGGTATGCGGCTATATCCATGACGGAAAAAATCCTCCGGATGTGTGCCCGGTTTGCGGCGCCAATAAATACCAGTTTATTCTCTATGAAAAGCTGCCGGATGCCCTGGAGAAAAGATTGAAGGAGGCTTTTGCCGGAGAATCAAAGGCCCACGTGCGTAACCTGGCCTTCGGCAGAAAAGCAGAGGAGGACGGTTTTCCTCAGATTGCCAGGCTCTTCCGGGCTGTGGCCGAGGCCGAGAGAGTCCACGCCGATGAATATCTTAAGTATTTGGAGGGAGTGATAGGGGAAACAGAGAATAACCTGAAGGCCGCCTTTGAAAGCGAGATCAAAGCCAAAACAGAGGTCTATCCCGCTCTCATCCAGGAAGCTTTTGCCCTCAAAAGGGAAGATGTAGCCTTTAGTTTCAGCCGCTCCCGCGATGTGGAAGAGAGGCATGCCAAGCTCTATAAAGATGCTCTGGAGGCTCTGGTTGCGGATAGGACCATGGATTACTATGTCTGCCAGGTTTGTGGATATGTCTTCGAGGGGGATTTACCGGAGGAGTGCCCGGTCTGCCTTACGAAAAAAGAGAATTTCCAGAAAGTCGTTTGATCCAAAAGAACCAGCCGGATAAATAACCATTTATTCCTGGGGCTGAATCAGTCTACATCCTTATCATTTTATTTTCTTGCTCCAAATGATTTTCCCCCACCACTGTCGAGCGGAGGGTCATCCTGAGCATGTCAATGTCCGTTAAATGGGGTGCGGCAAAAATGACTTTTCTCCCCTGATAGGTGGAGGGAGATTTGAAATTATTGCAGGTTACCGCCCCAACCGTGTCATCTTCCAAAAGAAGGAAAACTTTGCTGCGTTTCATTAACAGGCCTCCTCTGCAACGGAATTAAAATCTAAAGAAGCTTGTTGGCCTTGATGTAATTTTTGGGGTTTGCAAGTGTTATGCCAGCTTTTTGGAAATCTTTAATTTGTTGAAATTAAACAAGATGCTCTCGTAAAAAGTCCGAAAGCCCCTTTCCCCGTCATTCCGGCGAAAGCCGGAATCCAGTTATTTCAAATAGTTATCAAACCTCTGGACTCTGGTTTTCACCGGAGTGACGACTTTTTACGAGTTCATTAAACAAGTTCATTAAATTATAGTTTGCCTGGTGGTTGATCCAAATGGCAAAATTTGCCACTATTTTTGTTTAGAAGAATGCTGTTATGGAACCTTTACGGAGGAGGCTCCCGAGCCCTGGAATCCCTTGCCCCTGGTGACACACCTTTCTTCAAGGACCTAAATTGTTACAAGATTTTAAATTTCCTTTCTAATCTGAGCCTTCGGTTCGATTGAGGTGAGCAAAGTCAGGAGAGAGCTACTCCCTTAAGAGAAGCGGATTAAAGTTTGTCTCCCGGTCATAATGGTCTTCTTGTTCCGCACGCTTCAGGTAATTCACCACAATATACGTGAAAGGAGTGACCAGGGCTTCGTAAACAGATTTCATCAGCCACTGGCTCAGGATCAATTGCCCGAGGACCATCGTGGGGATCGCCCCCCAAAACGCCAGGGAGATAAAAATTCCCGAATCAGCCAGTTGGCCGACAAGGGTGGAACCAATGGTGCGCAGCCACAAATGCCGCCCCTGAGTGGCGATTTTTAACTTGGCCAGCACAAAGGAGTTGAGGAACTCCCCCACCAGATAGGCAACAAATGACGCGCCCAGCAGCCTGGGGGTGAATCCTAAAATGGCCTCATAAGCCTGCTGGGAGGTTTGGGCAGATCCAAACCCGCTGATTTTCCAGAAAGGGGCGGGAGGCAATTGAATGGAAAGCCAGATGACCATGACAGCCAGAAGATTACAGCCGAACCCGACCCAGATCACCCGGCGGGCGCGGGCATAGCCGTAAACTTCAGTCAGAATGTCCCCGAAGATATAGGAGACAGGGAAAATGATAATCGCGGCCGGCAGAAAGAGCGGCCCTAAGGAAATCAATTTGACTGCGATGATATTGGATAGAATGAGGCTGGTGACAAAAATGGCGGTGATGGTGGGGAGCCAGCGCTGCTTAGCCATCTTTCTTCTTATATTCCGCTTCGACAGTAATGGAAATTCCTCCCCGAACTCCAAAATCAGCCGCCACTTTGCACCAGCGAGGTTCCAGGACTTTTACCAGGTCATCCAGAATCACATTGGTTACATGTTCATGGAACACTCCCTGGTTGCGGAAAGACCAGAGGTAGAGCTTAAGCGATTTGGATTCGAGGATTTTTTGGTCGGGAATGTACTGAATGGCGAGCTTGGCGAAATCCGGCTGCCCGGTCGCCGGGCAAACGCAGGTAAATTCCTCAGTGCTCAGGGTTACGACATAGTCCCGCTCTGGATGACGATTTGGAAAGGCCTCCAGTTTTTTAGTTGGTCTGGCGCCTTTACCCAGCAGGGTCAATTCATCCAGGTCGGCTTTCTTAGTCATCCTGGCCATCTTTGTGCTCTATCCTGTAAAAAGTTCTCCGCGGAGGACTGTTATGGCTTGACCGCCTAAGATCAGACGTGATCCCATCAGGCGAATCTTAACTACTCCGCCCCGGAGAGAAGCCTGATAGCCGGTGAGTTCTTTTTTATGGAGGCGATTCCCCCAAAAGGGACCGAGGCAACAGTGCGCGGAGCCGGTAACCGGATCTTCATTGACTCCTACTCTGGGGGCAAAGAAACGGGAGACAAAATCATATTCCGGAGAAGAAGAGAGACTGGTGACTATTACACCCCGGATTGGTAGTGTCTTAAGGAAGTTGAAGTCGGGCTTTATGCTGCGGACGATTTCTTCGGATTTGACCTCTACAAGATAATCAAACTGGTTCCTGCCGAGGTATTGAATTTGAACTCCCAAAGCCTTGGCCAGGCCCTCAGGTTCGCAAGCTAACTCTGCCAGCTTGGCCGGAAAATCCATCTCGATCCAATCCCCTTTACGTTCTGCCGTAAGAATTCCGCTCCGGGTAGAAAACCGCGCCTGCTCGTTTGGCTTTAAATCACCTCTTTCCCACAGAATGTGGGCGCTGGCCAGGGTGGCATGTCCGCAAAGGTCGACTTCGACGGCGGGCGTAAACCAGCGCAGTTGGAAGCTGTCTTCCTGGCGGAGAAGGAAAGCGGTCTCAGAGAGATTCATCTCCCTGGACACATTCTGCATCCATTGGGCATCGATCGGCTGGGTAAGGATACAAACGGCCGCCGGATTTCCGGCAAAAGGTTTTGCCGTGAAGGCATCCACTTGAAAGATCGGCACGTTCGTGATTTTTTCTTCCACTGGAAAAATTTTCATAAGGAAAATATCGTCAGGGCAAAGGACCCATAAACTGGAGGGCAAGCTTTTTCAACCCCGGAGGCTATGCGCTTCGCGCTCGGCGCTCTGCGGATTTATCCGGTCAAGTATTTATGAATCGCATCGGCAGCCTTGCGCCCGGCTCCCATAGCCAGAATGACTGTAGCCGAGCCGGTAACGATATCGCCCCCGGCGTACACTCCTTTTTTATTCGTCTCTCCGGTCTCGGGGTCGGCGACTATATAACCCCATTTGTTGGTCTTAAGATCCGGAGTGGTTGACTGAATCAAGGGATTGGCCCCTGTGCCGATGGCCACCACCACCATATCCACCTCTAAGGTAAATTCCGAGCCGGGGACGGGAATGGGCCGGCGGCGGCCGGATTCATCTGGTTCGCCCAATTCCATACGCTGGCACTTCATGCCGCATACCCAACCATCTTCGTTGCCCAAAATCTCGACGGGCAAGGTTAAGAAATGAAACTGGACGCCCTCTTCTTCGGCATGGTGGACTTCTTCGATTCGAGCCGGGAGTTCCTTCTTTGAACGGCGGTAAACAATGTAAACGTCGTCAGCTCCCAGGCGAAGGGCCGTACGCGCCGAATCCATGGCCACGTTTCCTCCGCCCAAGACCGCCACCTTTTTCCCTTTGGCAATCGGAGTATCATACTTTGGAAATAGGTAAGCCTTCATCAGGTTGGAACGGGTTAGATATTCGTTGGCCGAATAAACCCCGTTGAAATTCTCCCCGGGTATGTTCATGAAAGTGGGAAGGCCGGCGCCGGTCCCCAGGAATACCGCATCATATCCGTTGGCCATCAGCTCATCGACAGTGTAAATCTTGCCGATGACCATGTTGGACTTCAGTTCCACCCCGATTTTTTGCAGGTAATCGACCTCGGCCTGGACGATGGCTTTGGGCAGGCGAAATTCGGGAATGCCGTATACCAGAACCCCCCCGGGTTTATGCAGGGCCTCGAAGATGGTTACCTGATGGCCTTTCTTGATCAGGTCGCCAGCCAGGGTTAGACCTGCCGGACCCGAGCCTACAACCGCCACTTTTTTCCCAGTAGGTGGCGCCTTTGGGGGCATGATAAATTCCCCGTGAGCCATCTCGTAATCAGCAGCGAAACGCTCCAATCTGCCGATGGCCACAGGTTCACCCTTCTTTCCCAGGATGCAGACTTTTTCGCACTGGTCTTCCTGCGGGCAGACCCGGCCGCAAACCGCGGGAAGGCTGTTCATCTCTTTAAGCTTGCGGGCTGATCCCAAAAAATCTCCATTAAGGATGAGATCGAGAAAGGCCGGAATGTCGATAGAGACCGGGCAGCCATCTATGCAGGTTGGTTTCTTGCACTGCAGGCACCGGCTGGCTTCCAGCTTGGCCAGCTCCGGAGTGTAGCCGAAAGGAACTTCGTCAAAATTTTTGGCCCGAACCTTGGGGTCTTGCTCGGGCATCTTCTGCCGGGAAATCTGGGTTCTTTTTTTCTTCTCGGTGGTCTCAGTCATCAGGATACACCTCCCATACAAGCTCCCCCTTGATGGCGGAAATTTTCCAGGGACAGCTTCTCCTGATCCAGGTAGGCCCGCTGCCGCTTGACCAGTTCTGCAAAATTCACCTCATGCCCGTCAAACTCCGGTCCGTCGACACAAACAAACCTGGTTCTTCGGCCCACGGTCACCCGGCAGGCCCCGCACATTCCCGTGGCATCGACCATGATGGGATTAAGGCTGACAACTGTTTTGATCTTATGGTTCTTGGTGACATTGCAAACCACGCGCATCATGGGCACAGGGCCGATGGCCACGACTAAGTTGATGGTCATGCCCTCATCGATGATATCCTGCAGGATGTCGCTCACGAACCCGTGGTACCCGTAGCTTCCGTCGTCCGTGGAGACCTTGAGGGAGTGGGATACCCTGGCCATCTCTTCCTCGAGGATCAGAAGATTCTTGGTCCGGGCGCCGATGATGGAAAACATAGTGTTCCCGGCTTCCCGCATGGCCTTGGCAATGGGATAGACCGGGGCGATGCCGATTCCCCCGCCCACGCATACGACGGTGCCAAATTTCTCGACGTGGGTTGGAACCCCTAAGGGTCCGATTAAATCGGCGACTGTATCCCCGGCCTTGAGCTTGCCGAGTTGTTCTGTGGATTTCCCCACTTCCTGAAAGATGAGGGTGATGGTCCCGGCCTCCGGGTGCGCATCGGCTATGGTCAGGGGAATCCGTTCACCCTCTTCATTAATCCTAAGGACGATGAACTGCCCGGGCTTTCTCTTTTTGGCGATCTCCGGAGCGGCGATTTTGAACTGCTTTACCGCTGTAGCCAAAAGCCTGGCCTCTAAGATAGGAAACACCGTGAATTTCTCCTTTCAAAAAAACAATGGGGTTTAAAGACCTTCCCCGCCGTAGAAAACTCCTCCGCACTTAATATGATGGATTCGTAAAAAGTTCTTTTTGCCCCATTTTCGTCATTCCCGCGAAAGCGGGAATCCAGTTAATTCATGTCGTTCTGGACTCCTGCTTTCGCAGGAGTGACGGCTTTTCCGACTTTTTACGAGATCATCAAATATGATTTCGGTAACGGAGTCTTCCCGGCCCGAAAGATCTAAACCCCAAAATGGGTAACACACCCATTGAATCAATGTCAAGGAGTTTTTTTGAGAGCTCTGAAAAAGCCCTGCGGGAAATAATTTGGTCATTCCTGCGAAAGCAGGAATCCAGTTATTTTAGGGCTTTTCTGGACTCCCGCTTTCGCGGGAGTGACAGAAAAGTGGGTTTTTCATAGATCACTTTTTAGCTTCTTCCCCAATCTTACTTTTTTGGGAATTTTCCTTCAAAGGGGACGAAGAAATCTCCTTTTACCCCTTCACTCGAGAAAACGGCCATTCCTTCTGACACCATTATGCCAAAGGGAAAGTCCCCGCTACCGATAGTTGTGAACCATTTTTTGGTGAGTTCATTGGGATTGAGCTTCAAGGCCTGCATCTTTGGCACGTTGGGCATACTTAAAGCTCTCCAGACTCCGCCAGAATCAAGAAATTCAACCACTCGATACTGGCTAACTGTTTTAGGGGCAAAATATAAATTATCGTAGGTTGTCGCTGTACTCAAGGTCATGTATTCCCCAGGAACCGCTTCAAACATTACCGCAAACTTATAGTTTTCGAGTTTGATGGGACAGCTGCTCGGGTTATGGACATTGAAAACAAACCCCAATCCCATGATAACGGGAGCGGGGAGTTCTACCCATGGACCCAGGCGCATGAGATCAACACGCTCTAAAGTAACCTTTGGTTGTCCTGCTTCCTCCGTCGGCAGAAGGCCGGGTTTGCAGGCCGTCATTCCCCCAACCGCAAACATAACCACAATCAGGACTAATAATAATCTGCGCATTATGAACCTCCTTCTTGGCAATTTAAATGAAAATTGACCATTGATAATTTTGCATTTTGCACTGATCAGTTTATGTAATCCATCTTTTCCTTCGTTTATAGTGCTTTACCTGGCGGAAACTCTTGCGCTCGCCAATGTCAGATAGACCTAAGTAGAAGTCTCTAATATCTGGATTCTCCTTCAATCTTTCGGAGGTGTCATGCATCACCAGCCGGCCGTTTTCCAGGACATAGGCGTACGGGGCCACGGTGAGGGCCAACTTCACATTCTGCTCTACCAAGAGAAGAGGAATTTTTTCTTCTTTATTCAACTTGGTGATGATCTCAAAGATCTCCTTGATAAGCAGGGGAGCAAGGCCCATGGAGGGTTCATCGAGAAGCATCAGTTTGGGTTGGGCCATCATGGCCCTGCCGATGACGGTCATCTGTTGTTCCCCGCCGCTGATGAAGCCAGCTAAGATGTTACGCCGTTCGACCAGTCTGGGAAAGTAGTTATAGACCATCTCCAGCCGCTCTTTGAGAGCCGAACCATTCCCCCGCAGATGGGCCCCAACTCTTAGATTCTCTTCCACGGTAAGGTGTTCGAAGACTCTCCTTCCCTCGATGATCTGGAAGATTCCCCTCTTGGCGACTTCCTCGGCATGGAGATGGTGTATCTTCTCGCCCATGAACTCAATGCTTCCATCGGTCACCTCACCATCCTCATGCTTTAACAGGCCGGAAATGGATTTCAAGGTGGTCGATTTCCCGGCCCCATTGGCCCCGAGAAGGGCGATGATCCCTCCCTGGGGCACCTCAATGGAAACCCCCTTCAACACCAGGATCACTTCGTGATACATGACCTCGATGTTATTCAATTTGAGGATGCTGCCTTTGGTTTCCAATGCCCCCTCCCTTATTAGTTCGGAGTGTTTAGTTCGGAGTTGGGAGTAAACAAACTCCGCAATCCGCATTCCGCAATCCGAATTTTTAATCCTCCGAACTCTTAACTCCTAACTCTTTACTTATCCCTACCAGCCAAGCCAACCCGCCCATCTATCCGGGTATTTAGCCCGCATATCAATTTCCCCTACGGTTTGAGGCTTGCCCTTAATGACTCTTCCAAGTTTGACAATTGAGCTGTAACGATGGTCCGTAGGGGTGATGGTTACGAGTTGGCCACCGAATTCTTTTAAGCCTGGCCAGTCTCTATAGGTTTCAAAAGTCTCTTTGATTCCAGGACCATTCAGTTTTCCTGCCTTATCAGCCTTCCTCATGACGTCCACTGCTAAGGTCACCTTTACCCAGCCCTGGACGGTTCGAATGATTCGGTTTTCGAGCGGAACGCCTGGATTCAGTTTTTTGGCATATTCCAGCACTCTTTTTTTCGCGGGATATTCATCGATGAAAAGAGCACAGCCCATAAGGCCGATGGCCCCTTCGGCGGCTGGCCCGGCTAATTTGGGAAGATTTTCATCGAACCCCCAGTTATTGACGATATGGTCGGCTCCCAGCCCGAGGGCATAGGCATCTTTCATGGCTGCTGATGTGGACATGGTTGTATTCCCATGCCACACAAGATTTGCTCCGAAACCTTTGGCCGCAATCACCTGGCTTTTGGTATCCAGAGCCATTAAAGCGATGTGTTGATCAGAACCAACCTCAAAGCCCAATATGCCCGCATGTTCTTTTATGGCCTTGACAGGTGCAGTTGCATATGGATGGCCTGTGTCGATGAAGCACACGAACTTCGGTTTGACACCTTTATCCCTGAGTTCTTTCCATTTGGGATCTTTCTTCCATACTTCATCAAACCAGTATTGCATGGCCCCGCGGGCATTCGTCGAATAGTCTGTTCCATAGATGAAGTTATAAGGAGTCTTTTTAGGATCGCACAGGTGGCCGGAAAATGAACTCGACAGATAAGGCATTTTATCCGCGTTAATCGTTGGGGTGAGGGCTTCCGTGTCTCCTGTTCCCCAACCCAAAACCATGACTACTTTGTCGTAATCCCTGAACCTTTTATAAGTAGTGATGGCTTCAGGAACTCGATAGCCATAGTCATACTGAAATAATCTTATTTTTTTGCCATTAATTCCGCCTGTATCGTTATAATACTGGGTAGCCTCACGCACCCCCAATGCCTCGTCCTTACCTACATCAGAGGTAGCGCCCGTCGTATCCTGGAGGGCACCAAGTTTCACCTCCTGACCAAACACTTGCGGAGCGGTAAAGCCTACAATGATAAAAATAACAAGGATTGTAAAGCATCTAAAGCAATTTCTCATTGTTCACCTCCTGTAAGAAGTTGAGTAAAAAAACCGTGATTCCTTTCTTCCCCCCTTTGCCTATTTAAGTGTCATCACCCCCTTTTTATCTCCCTGGGTTAATACGAAAACGGCCACAAGTTAAAATAGTTCTTTATCTGCCACCAGCGATAAGCGAGACCATTGGGCTCGAAGATCAAAAATAAAGCAATGGCCAGACCAAAAGCCGCTTCTTTTACATAAAGAAATTTTTCAAGGAGAAGGGGTAAAAAGGGCATGAGCTCCACAAAAAATGGATTCTGCGTGAGCATGAAGATCAGGAACTTGAGTCCTTCGGGGATCAGGGTCATAAACAGGGCGCCAAAGATAGTTCCATGGATGCTGCCCACTCCCCCGATAAGGATGACCCCGACCAGCCATAAGGACCAGCCAAAATGGAAATGTTCCGGGCTGACGGCGGCGAGAGAAGTAACCCAGAAGGCACCTGCGATCCCTCCAAAGAACCCCGCTACGAAGAAGGCCAGCAACTTATATCGAACAATGTTGACGCCCAATGCTTCTGCGGCAATATCATTATCTCGGATGGCAATCCAAGCCCGACCGACCCTGGAGCGGAGCAAATTCGACATGATGAAGATACACATTAATATGAGGATGATCATTAAGTAATAAACGTCCAAATCTGATTTAATCATCCAAGGGCCTATCTTGACTGTCCCGGGTGGAATAGAAAAGGCCATTCCCCTGCCGCCGATTTGACTGACATATTGAGTGATGAAGAACTCCACCGTAATGAATTGGGCGGCCATGGTGGTCATAATGAGGTAAAATCCCTTAACCCGGGCAGAAGGAAGACCGAACAATACGCACCATAAGCCCCCCGCCACCCCCCCCAAAAAGAGCGTGAGCGGATAGGGGAGATCAAGCTGGAGCATCAACAGCGTGCTGGTATATGCTCCTATGGCCAGGAAGGCGGCATGCCCAAGCGTAACCTGCCCGCAGTAGCCAATGAGCAGTTGCACTCCCAAGGCCGAGAGGATGGTATAGCCAACGACATTGGCGATCGATATTAGATACATGCCCGCGAATTGAGGAATGATGTAAAAAATGGCGCCAAACAATAAGATCATTTTCCCCCAGACGAATTTGGACTGCCACCAGGCGTGATCCTGCCTGTAATACTGATGATAAACGCCGCATGGTCGATATTCCATTTTAAACTCCAATTCTCATTGAAAAATTATCAATGGTCAATTATCAAAAATATTTTGCAGTGATTTTTTGTTCCTTTTGGCGGTAATGATACTTTTCCCGAGAATTGCACATAGCTGTTCACATTCATCCAATACTGGTTCAGAAAATTTAGAATCTAACATTTCAGTTCGGTGAATCACCCGCAGCCAAAACCGCGTTTCTTTCAGCTCTTTAAGAACAATGCTCATTTTGTGGACAAAGTCCGATCTCGATTCAGCGCCACATCCTTCTTCATAATTTGCCCCACACGAGGTGCCTGCGCGCATTAGTTGACCACCGATATGCCTTCCGGCAACTGTTTTGGGCAAGGCTTCAACAATTTTGATCACCTTGACGACAAAATCAAGTAATCGCCCTGACAGTTGATCGCCTTTTCCGTTCATTGGGCATTTACTACTATTAATTGCTAATTGACTATTGACCATTTGGCATTGATCTTTTCAGACTCTTTCAATCCGCACCCAGCCCCAGAGGCCATAGGGTTTGAACAGAAGGACGATGACCATGACCGCAAAAGGAAAAATTTCTTTAACTCCTCCTGGGGTAAAGCGGCTCAAATAGCCATCGGCCAAATTTTGCAAAACTCCGATTATCAGACCGCCAACGATCGCTCCCGGCACTGAATTAAGTCCTCCCAAAACGACAGCCGGCAGAACCAACAGACCCAGATAACCAACAGAAATATTTAAACCATTGATGTTCCCCAGTAATGTTCCTCCCACTCCGGCAGCCATGAAGGCAATGGCCCAGGCCAGAGCGTAAACAATCTTGGCATTGACCCCTAAGGAAAGCGCGGCCATCTCATCATCAGCAGTGGCCTGCATGGACAAACCCCATTTTGTATATTTAAAGAAAGCGACAAAGGCCAGGAGCAGAATAATGGAAGCAATAAAGGCCCAAACATAAACCTGGCCGATGACGATCTTTCCGATAAAAATAGGTTCCATAGGAAAGACAGTCGGAGTAAATACTCTTGTATCTGTTCCCCAGATTAACATCAAGATTCCTTTGAAAAAGAAGGATAGTCCGACCGTAACCATGATGACGCTCAACACCGGTTCTCCCACCATGGGCCGCAAGAATAGATGCTCGGTTAAAAGTCCCAAAAGGAATCCCACAACCAGGGTGAAGAGCAGGGCTAGAATGAAAGGAATTCCCCAGAGGTAAAAGGTGAGGCAGACATAGGCCCCGATCAGGGTCAGTTCTCCCATGGCCAGGTTGAGGACGCCAGAACATTTGAAAATGAGCGTCCAGCCTAAGGCCACCAGAGCATAAATGCTGCCCACCAATATTCCGGTGATCAAAAGCTGTAAAAAAATTTCCATGAAACCTCCCCTTAAAAAAACAATTATCAATGGTCAATGATCAATGACCAATTATCATTGAAGATTGTTCTTAAAAACTTTCTCTTTTCCTTTCATTATTGATGGAGTCGTAAAAAGTCCCAAAAGTGGTCATTGCGAGCGGAGCGAAACAATCTCGTATTTCGTAAGCGCTTGATTTCATGGGATTGCTTCGTCGCTACGCTCCTCGCAAGGACATGTGGTTGGGCTTTTTACGAATTCATCATTATTGCCAATGGATAATTGATCATTGGTAATTGATCATTTTGCATTGCTCTTTACTGCGGTACTTCCATCACCTTAAGGTCTGCCTTGATATGCACCACTCTTCCATCTTCGTAAGTAATATTCGTATCCATATGGACACTATCTTTGTCTGAATAAAGGCCATCCAGAATATCTTTATACCGAGTTTCGACGAATGCTCTTCTCAGTTTTCGGGTGCGGGTCAATTCCTCATCATCGGCATCAAATTCTTTGTAGAGGTTGACAAACTTTTTGATTTTGGCTGCTTTCGGCAAATCCTTATTCATCTTAATGATTTCTTTTTTGACCAGTTCATAAACTTCGGACATCTGGGAAAGTTCGGGATAACTGGTGTAGGCAATATTCCTATCTTCGGCCCATTTTCCCGTAACCCCATAGTCGATGCAAACCACGCAAGTAACGTAGGGCCGGCTGTCCCCAATCGCCCAAACATCCCTGATATAGGGGCTGAATTTGAGTCTCGTTTCTAAATACTGGGGAGCGAATTTTGTTCCATCGATAAGGATCATGACGTCTTTGGTGCGATCGAACACGACCAGATGGCCATCGGTATCGATGAAACCCGTATCCCCGGAATGGAGCCATCCATCCCGCAATGTTTTGGCGGTCTCTTCCGGCATTTTATAATATCCTTGAAAAACAGATGGACTCTTGGAGATGATCTCTCCCTCCCAAGTAACTTTCACCTCCGTCTCCGGAATGGGTCTGCCCACCGTGTCGAACTTGATGTCCCCATCCCGGTGGAGCACGGAGATGCCGGCAATTTCCGTCTGCCCGTAAATCTGCTTGAGGTTCACGCCCAGGGCATGGAAGAAACGGAAATGGTCGGGGCCCATCGCGGCTCCTCCCGTATAAGTGTGCCGGATCCGGGAAAGCCCCAAATGGTCTTTCAATTTTTTATGTACGGCAAGATAAGCGAGATAATTGAGCGCTTTCCAGCGCCAGGGAACAGTTTTTTTGGAAAACTCCATCTCGGCCACTTGATAGCCGATCTTCATGGCCAATTCGTATGCCTGGCGTTTTAAATAGGAGGCATCCAGATATTTGACCTGGACATTTCTCACCATCTGTTCGTAAATGCGCGGGGGAGCAAACATTATATGGGGGCCAATTTCCCGGATATTTTCCTGGGCGGTCTCGGGCTCCTCCGGAAAATTAAGGGTAAACCCGGCCTGAATGCCGCAGGAGAGCGACATCATCTGCTCCCCGATCCAGGCAAAAGGGAGGTAGGAAACAAAATCGTCTGTTTCAAAATAAGGATCCACCCGCATCAGGTTCAGGCCCATGGTTAACATGTTGTAATGGGTCAGAAGGGCCCCTTTGGGAAGGGCGGTGGTTCCCGAAGTATAGAAGAGGAGACAGATATCATCTCCTTTCCCTTTCATGATTAGATCTTCAAACAGGCCGGGTTCTTTCTTTTCCAGTTCCTCCCCCATTTTCATCACCTCTTTGAGGCTGATGAGAACGGGATCATCGTAGCCCCTCATGCCTTTGGGGTCGTCCCAGATCATGCGCTTTAACTTGGGGCATTTGTCTTTGATCCGCAGGCATTTATCCGCCTCTTCCTGGCCCTCGCCCACCATCAATTTGGCGTCGGAATGGTCGATGATGTAGGAAACTTCATCGATCAGAGAATCCTGGAATAGCCATATACCCACGGCGCCGACACACATGGCGGCCATCTCGGCCCAGAGAGCTTCCGGACGGTTGTCTCCGATCAGGGCCACCTTATCTTCCTTCTCCAGCCCCAGGGAAACCAGGCCCAGAGCGATCCGCCTGACATTTTCATAATATTCTTTCCAGGTGATGGGCACCCAGATGCCAAATTCCTTCTCCCGCATGGCCACTTTTTTATCCCAGTACTTCCTGGCGGATTGGAGAAAGAGTTTGGGGATCGTTAAATCTTTGGTAATCTCAATTTCTTTCCACTTAGCGCCGTGAGACATAAAGATCCTCCGCCTCACCCAGATAGGCTTTAATCACTTGGGTATTGTGCTGAACCTCCGCAGGGGTTCCGTCCGCGATCTTCTCGCCAAAGTTAAGAGCCATTACTCGGTGGGAAATATCCATTACCACGCCCATATCGTGCTCGACCAGCACACAGGTTGTCTGCCACCGTTCTTCTTCGTTGATATCCAGGATAAACCGGGCCATATCCTCCACTTCCTCTAAGTTCAGGCCGGCCAGGGGTTCATCCAATAAAATAATCTTGGGATTTAAGGCCAAGGCCCTGGCCAGTTCAACCCTTTTTTGCAGACCATAGGGAAGCATGCCTACCATCTTGTCCCGAATATGTTCAATTTCCAGAAGGTCGATTATTTCCCGTTCAATAAAATCCCGGTGCTCGACCTCCTCACGGGCTGTCTTGCCAAAATAAATAGAGCCGCTTAGCAATCCTGTTTTGAGGTGAATATGGCGGCCCAGGCGGATATTATCCAGCACCGTTGTGCCTTTAAAAAGTTCGATCTTCTGGAATGTCCGGGAGATCCCCATTTTGGCCCGCTGATAAGGTCGTAAATTGGTAATCTCTTTCCCTTCGAAAAAGATTTGGCCTTCCTGGGGGTGGTAAAGACCATTGATGCAATTCAGGAGAACCGTTTTCCCGGCGCCGTTGGGCCCGATGATGGAAAAGATTTCTCCTTTCCGGACTTCCAGGGAAACTCCCCGCAGGGCTTTCACTCCCCCGAAGGACATATGCAGGTCCTTCACCTGTAATTGAATTCCATCTGAGATGCTCATGTTTCATGGCTCCCTAATGATTCATTTGGGAAAAGGAATTAACAATTGCCCAAGGTCTTGGGGGGGAAACGGAATCCCGGAAATTGCCATCCATCGCCCCAAGACATTCCTCGACGACTTATCTTTTCAGACTATTTAGTTCTCATCCGGAAACCCCCTCTCCCCTTGCGGGAGAGGGTTGGGGTGAGGGGGATTAAAATGGAAGTCATAGAAATTTTAACCCCTTATCACCCCCACCCTCCCCTCCCCCGTCGAAGGGGGAGGGGAAACGTTGAGTTTCCGGATGGAGACTATTTAGAGCGAGCGATGCTGGGCTATTTAAATGACTACTTTCTTTTGCCGTTCACTATAAATGGATTTGTAAGGATAACCAGGGTTGATAGAATCTATATCTCAAGCCTTATTTAATGAACGACTTAATGAATTTGACATAAAATATATTTAACGGAAAATCGGCCTAAGACCGACTCCTCGCAATGATAATCTATTTGCCGTTCACTTTATTAAAGCTTAAAAGCCGACTCATAAGGATAAGGAACATTTTCTCGGGATAAACGTCTATTCTCTTCCCGGTTGATAGGCAGGTTTTTTTGGTTCTTGCAAATGAACACCTTCCCCGACCAAAAGATCAAGGCCAAGTTCATTATCTAATTTTGTTTTAGAGAGAGGCGTGGGCTACGAACGGAATGAGTTTAAATTAACTTACCCAAAAATGTCAACAAAAAAATAAAGGTCAGATTACTTTATTTAAAGTATACTCGATGATCCCCTCTGCGCCCTTCTTCAATAATACGGGGATAAGCTCTCGAACAACCTCTTCCCGCACTACCACTTCCACAGAATACCAATCGGTCTGATACAAAGAAGCAATGGTCGGGGCATTCAGACAGGGAAGGACGGCCACCACTTCCTCCAAATATTTCTGGGGAATGTTCATCTTCAAACCGACCATCCTATCCGCGCCCAAGGCGGCTTTGAGCAGGATGGCAATTTGCTGGATTTTCTCTTTCTTCCAGGGATCCTTCCACGATTCCTTGTTGGCAATCAAACGGGGAGTGGATTGCATGAGCTCGTGGACGATGCGCAGGCCATGCGCCCGGATGGTTGAGCCGGTCTCGGTAACGTCCACGATGGCATCCACCAATCCTTCCACAACTTTGGCTTCGGTCGTCCCCCAGGAAAACTCCACTTTGACACTGATGCCTTTTTCGGCAAAGTAGCGCCGGGTGAAGGAAACGAGTTCGGTGGCTATCTTTTTCCCCTCCATATCTTCCAGCCGCTTGATGGGGGAATCCTCTGTGACCACCAGGACCCAGCGGGCCGGGCGCGGGCTTTCCTTGGAATAGATCAATTCCTGGACTTCTTCGACATCGCTGTTGTTTTCCATCACCCAGTCCTTACCCGTGATGGCTGCATCCAGGGCGCCTTCTTCAACGTAATGGGCTATCTCCTGGGCGCGGATCAGGGCGCAGGAGAGCTGGAGGTCATCGACCGCGGGAAAGTAATTCCGCGAGCTCACTTTGATCACCCAGCCGGCTTTCTGAAAAAGTTCAATGGTAGCCTTCTCCAGGCTGCCCTTGGGAATGCCCAACTTCAATAATTTTTTATCCACCGTAAACCTCCTTGGGGTCAAACATGCGCTCCCCCACTTCCTCCGCCCCACCGTTCACAATTTGACGATAGAAACACGAGCGGTAGCCGGTATGGCAGGCAGCTCCGCCGACTTGCTCCACTTTCAGCAGGAGGGCGTCATTATCGCAATCAACGAAGATCTCTTTAACGACCTGCACATGGCCCGAGATTTCCCCCTTGAGCCAGAGTTTCTTGCGGGAACGGGACCAGAAACAGGCCTTGCCCGTCTCCTGAGTTTTGGCGAAGCTCTCGGCGTTCATGTAAGCGACCATCAAGACTTCACCTGTTTTATAATCCTGGACGATAGCCGGGATCAGCCCCTGCCCTCTGGCAAAATCAATTTCCAAATTTTTCATAAAAACTCCCCGAAACAAAAAAATATTCGCCAGGTAACAGGTGAGGTTCTTGCAAAAGTCTTCAAGGCCGTCATTCCGGCGAAAGCCGGAATCCAGAATTGCTTAAAAAACCTGGATTCCGGGTCGCGCTCCGCTTGCCCGGAATGACAACCTTCGGGCAAGAAGACGAGTTTTGCAAGAGCCTCAAATAACAAAGAATGTAGCAGTTTAGCGACTTGAAAAAATGGTATAAAAGCCTTTGCTGAGGGCCGGGGGTTAGAGCGGAACGTGCCGGAAGCATCGGTTGGGTTTGCGCTTGGCCACGAGGGCAGAAGATCTTTTCCTCCGGAGGAGGCGGGGGTTCTTGCCCGCCCCATATGCGGAGAAATAAGCGCCTTATGATTCCAAACGTTCCGCTCTGGCCCCCGGCCCCTGGAATCCCTTGGCCTTTACAACACACCTTTTTTCAAAGAGCTAAAGTGTTACCAAAGAATAAAATACAAAACTTAATTTTTGATCCGGCTTTGGGCAGGGGCTGGCGGAGCTGTCATTTGGCGCATTGAAGAACTTCTTCCTTGAATTCCCCCCGGAGAAACTTGGGCGCGACGTTGGGGTAAAGGGCATAAGTAATCAAGTCTTCTTCTTTTTTCAGGATCCCCATTTGTTCTGCTTCCTTGCGCAGGTCCTCGAGCTGGGGTTTGATCTGGTCTGCCGGGCGGCCCTCGATGGGTATTTCTTTCCCGATGATCTTCTTCTTGATTTCCGGGTCGATGGGCGCAGGGGTCTTTCCGTAAAAACCAAGACAGTATTCCTTCACCTCCTTGGACACCCGGGCGTAGCGTTTCCCTAAGAGTACGTTGAGAACGGCCTGCATCCCCACGATCTGCGAGGTGGGGGTGACCAGCGAGGGAAATCCCAGGTCCTGCCTTACCCGGGGAATTTCCTTCAAGACCTCATTGTATTTTCCGGACTGGTTCTGTTCTTTGAGCTGGGAGAGAAGATTGGATAACATTCCCCCGGGGATCTGGTGAAGGAAAACATTAATGTCCGGCCGTTCGGCGATGGGATCGAATAGGACATGGTATTTTTCCCGCAGGCCGGTGAAATACGCGCTAAGCTTGGCCAGAGGTTCGAGAGCCAGCCCCGTGTCAAACTCCGTCCCCTGAAGGGCGGCCACCAAAGACTCGGTGGGCGGCTGGGAAGTCCCTCCGCTGAAAGGCCCTAAGGCCGTGTCCAGAATATCCACGCCTGCCTGGGCAGCAGCCATGTAGCTGAAGGGAGCCAGGCCGCTGGTGCAATGGCTGTGCAGGTCGATGGGGATCGGCACAGCTTTCTTCAGAGCGCTGATTAACTGAGAGGCGGCTTTGGGCGTAATCAAACCTGCCATATCCTTAATGCATAGAGAATCGCATCCTAATTCCTCAAGCTCCAGGCCCATCTTGACAAAGCTTTCTATGGTGTGCACCGGGCTGACCGTATAGCAGATGACCCCCTGGACATGGGCTTTTCCTTTTTTAACCGCATGGATGGCTGTAGTCATGTTGCGAATGTCGTTTAAGGCATCGAAGATGCGGAAGATCCTTACTCCGTTCTTAATGGCCAGGCGCACAAATTCTTCGACCACATCGTCGGCGTAATGACGGTAGCCGACCAGATTTTGACCGCGCAGGAGCATCTGCAGGGGGGTGTTGGGAATGTGGGCCTTGAGAGTCCGCAGGCGTTCCCATGGGTCCTCGTTGAGGAAGCGGATGCATGAATCAAAGGTAGCGCCCCCCCAGGCCTCCAGCGAAAAAAAACCTATCTGGTCCAGTTCCTTAGCAATCGGGAGAATGTCGGCAGTGCGCATTCGCGTAGCCATTAAAGATTGATGGGCATCGCGCAAAGTGGTGTCCGTTATCTTAATTCCCATATTTATATCTCCTTTCTTTTACGCGGAAAAAAGCCAACCGTTGATGAACTCGTAAAAAGTCGTCACTGAGCCTGCCCCGGAATGTCTTAATCCGGGAGTGAAAACCGGAGTCCAGCGGTTTGATACCTCCTTGAAATAACTGGATTCCAGCTGGAGTTTATCCCGATGAAAATCGGGGCCGGAATGATGGGGAAAGGGGCTTCCCGACTTTTTATGAAGCCATCAACCGTTGTTAGCCATGTTTTTTCTTCTTGTAATGATTTACTTAATCGGCCAGCGGAAAAAGGCCCTTGCCAGACATTTAGGTCTTTACATTGTTAATAAAAAACTTGAGGTTGTCAAGCAAAACCGCACTCTTTTAATGGGTGCCCACTTTCACTTTTAAATAAATTCAATAATTCCAAATGATAGGCGAATCCCGGACGGGAGGGGGATGAAAGAGGGAGCACCGGCGGGAAAAAGATTGGACAATAGCCCGTGTTTTTCTTCCGCAAAGAAAAGGCGGGATCGAAGGAAGGCAGGGCATCATGGAGGGAAGCCCCGCCCTTACCAATGAAAGAAATGCTGCCTTGTGCTCCCGAGAGATTCCCCCTCCCGTCCGGGCTTCGTCTATCACGGTGAATTAATCAATTTATTTAAAAGCGAAGGAGGGCAAGAAACCGCAACTTTTTTTCCGGTTGACCTCCATCTCTAAGATATGCTAAATTATCGTAAATTATGATTATTTTTGAGTCATCGCCAAATTAGTTGAGGGCCAAAGAGCTGGCATATTTAAAATGGACAGTGATTTCAGGGGCCCGGAAGGAAAGTCATATTGCTTGCAATCATGAGGCACATATCTCTCCTAAGCTTTGGCGGGGGAGTCTGCAATTTCTTCGAAGCTTTGTTTCCTCACCCCCGCTGCGCTTTGCGGAAGGTAAGCTCTGGGTTTATGGAAAGTGGATATCCCGCCGATGCTTGCGGCGTCCTGCCAAGGCAGGACCTTTCCTTCCGGGCCCTTGGTAGGCTTTCATTAAAAATTTGATCAACTAATACGAGCGTAATAAATGTCTTTACAAGTCATTGCGAGCCCAAGGGGCGCGGCAATCTCATTCTTCATGGGATTGCTTCGTCGTTCCACTCCTCGCAATGACAGGTTATTTAATGCGTCGGTATTAATTTGGAGATGATCCTTATTTTTTTAAAAAGGAGTATTATGAACCCAAGGATTTTTAGGGAATATGACATCCGCGGGGTGGTTGACCAGGATTTAGACGACAATTTAGTGCACCTCCTCGGGCAGGCTTTTGCTACCTACCTGTCTCACCGGGGAAAACGCAGGGTTGTTGTGGGAAGGGATGGCAGGTTGAGCTCCCCGAGATTCCGTGATCCCCTGGTTCAAGGAATGGTTTCGGGCGGACTGGATGTTGTGGACATCGGGGTTTGCCCAACCCCGGTTTTCTATTTTTCGCTTTTTCACCTCGACCGGGAGGGTGGAGTAATGATCACCGGCAGCCATAATCCCCCCGAGTTCAATGGTTTCAAGGTCTGCGTAGGGAAAGATACGATCTACGGCGAGGAGATCCAGAATTTACGGAAGATTGCCGAGGCCGGAAAATTTATTGAGGGAAAAGGTTCGGTCTCTTCCCAGGAAATCATTCCGGTCTATCAAAATTTCATTCTGCAAAATATCAACATAAGTAGAAAAATCAAGGTGGTGGTGGATAGCGGCAACGGAACCGGTGGTGCGGTAGCGCCCAAAATCTTACGGGATCTGGGCTGCATGGTGGAAGACCTTTATTCCCAGGTGGACGGGCGGTTCCCCAACCACCATCCCGACCCGACTATCCCCGAAAACATGAAAGATCTGATCGCCAGGATGCAGGAGACCGCAGCGGAAGTGGGGATTGGTTATGACGGGGACGCCGACCGCATCGGCGTTGTTGACCATCTCGGAAACATCATCTGGGGAGACCAGTTGTTGATTCTCTTTGCCCGGGAAGTTTTGCGTAACCACCCGGGGGCCATCATCGTATCCGAGGTGAAATGCTCGCAGAACCTTTACGACGACATTGCCAGGCATGGGGGCCGGGGAATCATGTGGCGGGCCGGACATTCTTTGATCAAAAGCAAGATGAGGGAGGAGAAAGCCCTCCTGGGGGGAGAGATGAGCGGGCATATTTTTTTCGCCGACCGCTATTTCGGTTACGATGACGCCATATACGCTTCCTGCCGCTTGCTGGAAATCCTTTCCCGGACGGAAAAAACCATTCCGGAACTTCTGAGCGACCTGCCGAAAACCTTCTCCACCCCCGAAATCCGCGTGGATTGCCCGGACGATCGAAAATTCGAGCTGGTGGAAAAGGTCAAGGAGTCTTTCCGCAAGGAATATCCTATAGTGGACGTGGACGGCGTCCGTGTCCTTTTTGCCGACGGCTGGGGTCTTGTGCGGGCCTCCAACACTCAACCCGCGCTGGTCCTGCGCTTCGAAGCCAGATCATTAGAGCGTCTGAATGAAATGCGGACTCTGGTGGAAAGACGAGTAGCCGAACTTTCAGAATAAATTCCAAATTCCAAATAAATCCAAATGATCCAATTTCAACAGTGATCATCTATTCTTTTGGTTTCTGGTTTAGGAAATTTGTAACACTTTACCCCTTTGAAAAGAGGTGGGGCGTAAGGTCAAAGGGAATCCATGGTCCGGGGGCCTGGGCGGCCCGCTTGGAATCATAAGGCGCTGATTTCTTAGGGGGTGGGGCGGGGAAAACGCCCCCCGCCTCCTCCGGCGGAAACGAGCGGGGTTCTTTGTGGCCAAGCAGAAACCCGGCCGATGCTTCCGGCGCGTTCCACCCAGACCCCCGGACCTCAACAAAGGTGGTAAAGCCACTATTTCAAACAGCTAAAGAATTACGGAAATTTGAATTGTTTCCTCATGGTGTACAGGGCGAAGCATTCTGCCCCTGGGCTTGGGGAAGGCCTTTAATATTACGCTAACTTTTGCAACTTAGCGCTAATACGAGCTTAATAAATATCTTTACAAGTCATTGCGAGCCCAAGGGGCGCGGCAATCTCATTCTTCAGGGGATTGTTTCGTCGTTCCACTCCTCGCAATGACAGGTTATTTAATGTTTCGGTATTAATTTGGGATTTTAAAAGAGAGCATTGTTTATGAGAGAAAAACCGAATGTCTACGTGGTAATCATGGCCGGGGGCGGGGGGACTCGTTTCTGGCCCTGGAGCCGGGGAAAACAGCCCAAGCAGGTTCTTCCCATCATTTCCCAGCGGCCCATGATCCGGGAAACCGTAGAAAGAGTTCGGCCCTTTGTTTCTCCCGAGAAAATATTAATTGTCACCTCCAGGTCCCAGGCTGAGGATTTGCACCGACAGATTCCGCAGATTCCTCCCGGCAACATCCTGATAGAGCCTATGGGCAAGAACACTGCCCCCTGTCTTTGCCTGGCCGCGCTTTATATAAAGCAAAGAAGCCCGCAAGCGGTAATGGTTGTCCTGCCGGCTGACCATTATATCGCCGACCGCAGGAGATTCCTGCGAACCTTGAGGGAAGCGGCCGGCTTTGCGGCCAGGCAGAATTTCCTGGTGACTCTGGGTGTCCAGCCGACTGAGCCAGAGACCGGATATGGGTACATTCAGAAAGGTGAAATCCTAAACGCCGCAGATGGAATAAAGGTTTTTCAGGCCAAAGCCTTCCGGGAAAAACCGTCGCGCCCGAAAGCCTTGAGCTACTTGCGCCGGGGAGACTATCTCTGGAATAGCGGCATGTTTATATGGAACGTAGATGTTTTTTTAGAAGCCATAAAAAAATATCTTCCTGACCTGTATCGGGGAATGATGGTTCTAAAGGATTCCCTGGGAACCTCTTGTGAAAGACTTCTCCTTGAAAAAATCTACAAACGAATCCAGCCTGTCTCGGTGGATTACGGAATCATGGAGAAAGCCGATAACGTGGCCTTAATGGAAGCAAAGTTTCCCTGGAATGACGTGGGAAGCTGGGAGGCCCTAACTAAGATTTGGCCCAAAGACAAAGCCGGGAATGCTCTTAAGAGTGGGGATAGAGCAGCCCAGGGCAAAGTGCTGGCCATTGATAGCTCCGGTTGCCTTATCCGCAGCGAGGAAAAACTTATCGCGGTCATCGGCCTTAAGGACGTGGTCGTGGTTGAGGCTGGAAATGCTTTCCTCGTCTGCCCCCGGCAAAGATCCCAGGAAGTCCGGAGAGTTTTACAGGAATTGAACGATAAAGGTTGGAAAGAATATTTATAAATTAGGAAATTCCTTTGAGGACGCAAGGGAACGCAGACGCCATCATGCCCAGCCCCTTGCGGTTTACGTTTTATTTTATATTTTTATCTGCGAAAATCTGATGGACTCGTAAAAAGTCTGAAAATCCCCTTTTCCGTCATTCCGGCGGAAGCCGGAATCCAGTCCCGCTCAGAGCGGGATTCAAATGCTTATAAATTACCCTGGACTCCGGTTTTCACCTGTCTGCCAGGCACAGGCAGGCCGGAGTGACGACTTTTTACGAGACCATCAAAATCTGCGTCCCATATAATTTTATGCTAATCATTCCAGCTATTGACATCCGCGGGGGAAAATGCGTTCGGCTCATCCAGGGTGATTATAACCAGGAGACCGTATACGGAGAAGACCCCGCGGCTATGGCCGAGCGGTGGATTAACCAGGGGGCCGGATTCCTTCACCTGGTTGATCTGGATGGCGCCCGGGATGGCCTTCCCCACAATAGGGGAACGGTTGAGGCCATTGTGAGAAGATCTTCCGTTCCCGTTCAAGCGGGCGGGGGCATCAGAGACCTGGCCACGGTTGAAGATTACCTTTCTCTCGGGGTTCGGCGGGTGATCCTGGGCACGGCAGCTTTTGCCGACCCTCAGTTTCTAAAGGAAGCCTGCATTGAGTGGCCGGGGCGTGTGGCCGTGGATATAGCCGCCAAAGAAGGACGGGCAGCCGTAGCCGGCTGGGTCAAGGAGACAGGGGTTTTGGCGATTGACTTAGCCAGGAGATGTGAAGAGCTGGGAGCCTCTCTAATCATTTATACAGACATCCTCCGGGATGGAACCCAAAAAGGAATAAACCTGCAAGCCACGCGAGAGATGGCCCGGGCCTTAAAAATTCCAGTAATAGCCTCGGGGGGTATTTCCACGATCGCCGATATCGAAGCCCTCTTGCCTTTGGAGCCGGAGGGCGTTTGCGGTGTTATTGTGGGCAAGGCCCTTTATGCCGGAACTTTAAAGCTTCCGGAAGCCATTGCCCGAGCAGATAAAAAAGGAGATTGAGTTGCTGGCCAAACGGATTATTCCCTGCCTGGATGTAAAGGATGGCCGGGTGGTGAAGGGCACCAATTTCGTCCACCTGCGGGACGCCGGCGACCCGGTGGAAAACGCCCGGGTTTATGATGACCAGGGCGCAGATGAGCTTACTTTTTTAGACATCACCGCTTCTTCCGATCGCCGCCAGATTATCCTCGAAGTCGTCCGCCGGACCGCCGAAGAAGTCTTCATGCCTTTGACCGTAGGGGGGGGGATAAGAAACCTTGCGGACATCCGGGAATTACTGCGGGCCGGGGCTGACAAAGTCTCGGTCAACACGGCCGCCGTGCAATACCCCGACTTTGTTCGAGAGGCCTCGGAGAAATTCGGGAGCCAGTGTATCGTAGTGGCCATCGATGCCAAAAGGAGGCCTGCGGAAAGGGGATTGTGGAATAAGGCCGACGACATGGCCAAAAAAGACAACGGCCATGAGCTAACTGCATTCTGCAAAAAACTTTCCTGGGAGGTTTATATCCACGGGGGCCGGACTCCTACGGGGATCGACGCTCTGGAATGGGCCAGGAAGGTGGAGAAGAACGGCGCAGGTGAAATTTTGCTTACCAGCATGGACCGGGATGGGACGAAACTCGGGTACGACATTCCCCTGACCAGGATTTTATCCGATTCCCTGAGCATCCCGATAATCGCTTCCGGAGGAGCTGGAACACTTGAGCATCTCCACGATGCCTTTGTTTATGGAAAAGCCGATGCAGTCCTAGCCGCTTCTATTTTCCATTACCGGCAGCATACCGTGCAGGAAGCGAAAGAATACCTGAGAAAAAGCAATCTTACGGTCAGGCTGGCATAAAAACCGAAGTATCTTTTCAAGACTTTTTTATCAAAAAATACTTTGACTTTTATAATCATAAAGATTAGAATATTTATTTAAAAACAAAATATTCGTAACACTTTAGCTCTTTGAAGAAAGGTGTATCACCAAGGCCAAGGGATTCCAGGGCCCGGGGGCCAAACAGAGGCGTTGCCGCCATTTTTCCAAAACTCTAAACTGATACAAATATTCTAAGCGACTTTAAAGGCCGATATAACAGATTAACAAAAAAAATCTGCATATTTTAAAAAATTCTGCTCCGGAAAAATGATCCGATAAATTTTAATGGTCTCGTAAAAAGTCGTATTTTGGCTCTTTCGTCATTCCGGCCCCGATTTTCATCGGGATAAACTCCAGCCGGAATCCAGTCTTTTCAATATGTTCCGCCATCTCTGGACACCGGTTTTCACCCCCGGATTACGACATTCCGGGGCAGGCTTAGTGACGACTTTTTACGAAACTATCACTTTTAATCTGAAAAGAAATATTTTTTTGAAAAAATACAATCGGTTTGGGAGGGAGGGGAAAATGAATGCCGGGGGTCAAAGTTAAAGAAGGTGAATCTTTCGAAAATGCCCTGAAAAGATTCAAAAAGCAATGCGAAAAGGCTGGAATTCTTTCGGAAATCCGCAAACGGGAACATTACGAAAAACCCAGTGTGAAGAAGAAGAAGAAAGCCCTGGCCGCGCGCAAGCGGGCCTTGAAGCGCACGCGGGTCTATGACGAGTGATCGGGCATGACACTCAAAGAACAAATCGCTAAAGATTCCAACGAGGCTCTTAAAGCCCGGGATGAACGAAAACTTTCGGCGTTGCGTCTTCTGCGAACCGAGATCAAGAAGCGGGAGGTCAGCGGCCAGAAGAAAGAACTATCGGACGCCGAGGTGATGGAGGCAATCTCCACCCTGGTCAAGCAGCGGCGGGAATCCATTCGCCTCTTTCAGCAGGGCCAGCGGCAGGACTTGGTGGAGAAGGAAGAAGCAGAACTCCAGTATCTCCTTAGTTATCTTCCCCAATCCTTATCCCAGCAGGAGATCGAGGCGCTCATCGAGCAAGTTATAGGGGAAACTCAGGCCACCGGTCTCAAAGACCAGGGCAAGGTCATGAAAGGGGTCATGGCTAAAATTGCCGGCCGGGCTGAAGGAAAAATAGTCAGCGAGATCGTCAAACAAAAATTATCCAAGCCGGCGAGCTGAAAATTCCTCTTGGCAAGCTCTCCTTACGCTTATCCCAGGACCCTAATGCCGCCCGGAAATACCGGCTGCGGGGAGGGGGTTATAATTTCTTTCTTTCTCGTTCTCGAGCGAATAACTCCTTTTGTCGCACTTCCTGTTTTTTACGGCTGCGATGAACCGGGAGGCAAACAAGTATTCCAACCCTCGCTCCACGATCATCGATTATTTTTCGCCTTTTACTCTGGACTGCGCTGAAGTGGAAAAACAATCTTAGGGCCACCTCATTAAAGATAAGGCTGTCGGAGTAGCCACCCCGGCAGCCAGAGGCAAATTCATGGAGGAGCGTTCGCTCCGTGTTTTAGAGTTTCATCGGCTCTTGCAAATTTTGCAGGGTTATGCCTCCTCGGAGTTAGGCCAGGCTCTTTGTCTTGCCCTTCGTCCCTCCGCAGGGAAGGAAGAAGTTGCCGTCCTTCTGAAACAAGTAGACGAAGCTTCTGATATCCTGCAAGAAGAAGGGGACATTCCCCTGGAAGGGGCTTATGACGTGCGGCCCCTGTTGTTCAGATCTCGCGCTGAAGGAACCTGTTTGCTTCCCGAAGAATTCCTTACGTTAAGGAGCACTCTGGGGGCGGCTGGTCAAGTTAAGCATTTTCTGCGCAAAGCCAGCGCTAATCATCCCATCTTGATAAAGTGGATGGAGGAACTTCCGGAGTTCAGGGAGCTCTATGCAGCGTTACGATCGGCCTTCGGACCTCGCGGGGACATACTGGATTCGGCCAGCCCGGAACTGCGGCACATCCGCAAGGAAGTCTCCCGCCTCCGCGGCCGGATCCGCAACGCCCTGGAATCACTGTGGGAACAGGAAAACCTAAGGAAGATATTTCAGGATGAGATCATCACCCTGCGCAACGAGCGCTATGTAGTGGCGGTAAAAGCCGATCTCAAGAATATCATGCCGGGAATCATCCACGATCAATCCCAATCCCGGGCCACTTATTTCATTGAGCCCCTTTCCACCGTGGAGGAAAATAATGAACTGAATTTGCTCCTTAAGGATGAGAAAGAAGAAGAACGAAGGATTCTCCTCCACCTGACTGTTAGGGTCCGGGAGCAAGCCAAAGAAATCCTCCAGGCAGTGGAATCGTTAGGCCGTCTGGACCTGGTTTTTGCCAAGGCCAAATACGCCAGAGCTGTTAAGGGGACGATCCCATTGCTAAACGCTGAGGGGCACTGGCGCCTGCTAAGCGCCCGCCACCCCCTGATTGAACCAAAATCTGTCGTGCCGGTCGATCTCCATCTGGACAACGGCAAAAACACCCTGATCGTAACCGGCGCCAATACCGGAGGGAAAACCGTAGCCCTGAAGACCCTGGGACTCCTCACCTTGATGACCCAATGTGGAATCCCCATTCCCGCAGCCGGGGAGAGTGAGGTGGCGGTCTTCAACAATATCTTCGCGGATATTGGCGATGAGCAAAGTTTGCAGGACAACCTGAGCACTTTTTCAGCCTGGATACAGAGCGCTTCCAGGATTGTCAAAGAGGCAGGCAAGTCCTCCCTCATCCTTTTGGACGAGGTCGGGGGAGGGACAGATCCTGCCGAAGGGGCGGCCTTGACCATGGCCTTGATCGATGGGCTGCGGGAGCGGGGAGCGAAGACGGTCGTTACCACACACCTCCATCTGCTCAAGGCTTACGGGGCCCTTCACCAGGATATAGTTAATGTTTCAGTAGAGTTCAACTCTGACACGCTCCGCCCCACTTACCGGCTGATCTATGGCCGTCCAGGCGAGAGTTATGCCTTACCCATGGCCGAGAAATGGGGTTTCCCCCCTGATCTGGTGAAAAGAGCAGAGGGTTATCTTGGCCAGGGCGACCGCAAAGTGATGGAATTGCTTAAGAGCCTGGAGCAAACCCAGCGGGAGATGGAAGCAAAACAAAAGGAAGCCGAGCGCTTTCGGCAGGAAATGGAAACCGCCCGGGAGGAAGCCGGAACCTTCCTGCTTCGGACCCAGAGGGAGGGAGAAATTTTTCTTTTTAGGGCCCGCGAAGAAGCTCAAGGGTTGGTACGCCAGGCTAAAGAAGATCTGAGGGGGTTAATCAACGAGTTCAAGGCCAGGGGCCGAACCGACGTGCATCGCCTGGAGCAGGCGATCAGGAGTGAAGAACAAAAGATCAACCGGCACTTCATAGCGGAAAACCCGGCCGGCGCAGAAAGCCAGCGGCAAAGCGGTTCAGAACTTGCGGAAAATACCGCTTTGGGCCATTTGGGAAGGGGCCTATCGCCAAAGTTAGGGGCCAAAAAGAAAGAAAATCAACCAAATTATTCTAATTTCCTTCACTACCAGATCCCCTCTGCTGCCCGGGAACTGAACGTTATCGGCCTGCGCGTCGAAGAAGCTCTTCCAGTGGTGGATAAAGGCCTCGATGAAGCATTTTTAGCAGGTTTCCGAGAATTGGAGGTCATCCACGGGGCCGGAACAGGCCGGCTGCGCAAAGCAATCCGGGAACACTTAAGAGAACATGTTCTTGTAAAAGCCTTCATGCCTGGCGCTCCGGGTCGTGGGGGAGACGGAGTTACCATAATAGAAATCGGATCTACGCCAACTGACGCTACACGAAACCGGCGCTCAGGCAAAGAAGGAATTAGGCGGAACTGAGATGAGCGACTTCATTCCTGAAGGAAAAATCGCTGAGATCAAGGAGCGGGCCAGTATCCTGGAGGTCATTGGCGACTTTGTGTCCTTGAAAAAGGCCGGGAAAAATTACCTGGGTCTCTGCCCTTTTCATTCGGAAAGGACTCCTTCTTTCACGGTGAACGAAGAGAAGGGCATCTTCCATTGCTTCGGATGCGGAGCCGGGGGAAATCTTTTTAACTTCCTGATGCGGGCCAACAACCTGGGTTTCCCCGAAGCCGTGCAAGAGCTGGCCAAACGATACAGGATAACCCTCCCCAGCCGGGAATTATCCGAAGCCGAGAAGGCCCGCAGAAGTATGCAGGGACGGTTGTTCGAGATCAATGAGGTCGCCGCCGAATACTACCACCGTCTGCTAATCTCCCAGAAAGACGGCGAGGAAGGCAGAAAATACCTGGCCGAAAGGGGCATCTCAGAAGAAGTTATCAAGGACCACCGCCTGGGGTTTGCGCCCTCTTCCTGGGACTCCCTGGCCATCTTTTTGAAGAATAAAGGAGTTCCCCTGAATCTGGCCGAAAACCTGGGGCTGATCATCCCCCGGAAAGAAGGTAGAAACCAGGGCGAAAAGCCTAATTTTTATGACCGATTTCGCCAGAGGGTAATTTTCCCGATCATCAACCTGGGAGGCAAGGTCTGCGGTTTTGGGGGGAGGATTATTGGCGAGGCCACGATAAACGGCAACCAGGCCCCTCCCAAGTACATGAATTCGCCGGAGTCCCCCATCTATAATAAAGGTCATAATCTATATGGGCTGAATGCGGCCTTAAGCGCCATTCGGGAACACGGATATGTCGTGATCGTGGAAGGGTACATGGATCTTCTCTCCCTTACCCAGGAGGGAATCCGAAACGTGGCGGCCTCCCTGGGCACTGCCCTGACCACTGCCCAGGTGAGCCTGTTGGGGCGATATACTAAAGAGGCGGTTCTGGTCTTCGATGCGGACGAAGGCGGCCAAAAAGCCACCCAGCGAAGTTTGGAGATCTTTTTTAAGGAAGGAATCTCTGTCCGTGTGGCTTCCCTGCCTGCCGGCTCTGACCCTGACAGTTTCATCCGCCGGGAAAAGAGGGCCGGGTTTGAGCAGGTTCTGGCTAATGCCCTTCCTCTTGTGGAATATTTATTGGAGCAGGCCCTGCGCCGGCATCTGATCAGGACTGTAGAGGGAAAGGTCCGGGCCGTTCGTGAACTTCTTCCAGCTTTAAACCGCCTTAAGGATCCTCTGGAACAGAACCTTTACATAGAACGAGTGGCCAGCCGGCTGGGGTTGAAGGAAACCCAGATTCGCGGCCAGCTTCGGGGAAAATCATCTCCTCTGACCGAAGCTCAAAAAACATCTCCGGGCCCCCCAAAAGGACCAGCCCATGAGCGGCTCCTTTTGCAGTTAATGCTTCTTAATAACCATGTAATTCCGCTGGTCGAAGAAGTCGTAGGCAAGGATGGTTTCACCGACCCCTCCCATCGAAAATTGGCTCGGGAAATCATGAATTTTCAGGAAGCCCGGGGGAAAATGGATGTCCAGGAATTCCTCAGCCATGTGGGCGATGAAGAATCCAAGGACCTGACCTCGGAACTGCTTTTGACCGGGGAAAGCGTGATGGATCCCGACCGCATGCTCAGGGATTGCCTAAAAAAAGTAAAGCTTTCCCGGGTGCGCCAGGAAATCCAGCACGTGGATGAAGAAATCCGGCAACGAAGCCGGCAGGGGCAAGAAGGCCCCTTGAGCGCCCCCGGGGTAAAGGAGCTTCTAAAACGGAAGCAACGTCTCCTCGTGGAGCAGAAAAAATGGATAGATGATTCCGCTGGTTAAAACCAGCCTCACGCCGAGTAATAAGCCAGAGAAGAGGTGGATTTTATATGGCCAAAGAAGGAGAGATGGAAAAAGTCAAGCAGTTAATCAACCTGGGAAAAGAGAAAGGGTTTTTGACTTATGACGAGGTCAATGACCTCCTCCCGTCAGACATCATATCCTCGGATCAGATCGATGACCTGATGATGATGTTCGGAGAGATGGACATCGAGGTGGTCGACGTGGCCCATAAGGTTAAGGTAGGCAAACAGCGGGAAGAAGTAGAGCGCCTCCCGGCAGAAGAAGAAGCGGAGCTGGAAGCCGAGGGACTGGGGAAAGCAATTGACCCGGTTTACATGTACCTGCGGGAGATGGGCTCGGTATCCCTGCTCACCCGCGAAGGCGAAGTGGAAATCGCCAAACGCATCGAAGCCGGGGAAAAAGAAGTCATCAACGCCGTCCTGAATTCCCCCTTAACCATCAAAGAGATCATCCAGTTCGGCGAACGGTTGCGTTCGAAGAAAGTTAAAAACAAGGAATTTACCCCGGATTTGGAAGAGGAAGATTATTTTCTGGAAGAGGAATTTAACATACAGCGAATCCTTTCGCTGATCGACCAGATTAAAAAGCTAAATGAACGCAATCGGCAGATTTGCGAAAGGCTGGGGAAGAGTAAAATTACGGCCTCTTTCCAGATGCAACAGGAAAAGCGCCTGCAGGCGAATAAAGAAAAGATTGTCTCGCTCCTCAAGGACATTAACTTAAAAACCAAGCATATCGACAAGATTGTGCAGAAGCTCAAGGGCTTTGCCGAGCGGGGGGAGAAGGCTGAGGCTGAAATTCTGGATTGCCAGAATCGCACCCGGCATCTAACGCGTATGGCTATAGACCAACTCCAGCAGCTTCTTAGGGTGATGAAGAAAAACCCGGGAGAGTTTCGCAAGACCCTGCGCAAGGCCGGCGTGAAGAAAGAAGACCTGGAGGAATACGAGCGGGTGGTCAAGAACGCCAAGCGGAAAATCCGCCGGGTGGAAGCGGAATCCAACCTGCCGGTGGAAGAACTGAAGAACACCTTGCAGGCCGTAAAAAGCGGCGAGACTAAAGCTGAACTGGCCAAGAACGAGTTGATCAAGGCCAATCTCCGCCTGGTGGTCTCCATAGCCAAAAAATATACCAACCGCGGCCTGCAATTCCTTGACCTTATCCAGGAGGGGAATATCGGGTTGATGAAGGCCGTGGATAAATTTGAATACCAGCGGGGGTATAAGTTCAGCACGTACGCTACATGGTGGATCAGGCAGTCGATCACCCGGGCCATAGCCGACCAGGCGCGCACCATCCGGATCCCCGTGCACATGATCGAGACCATCAACAAGCTGATCCGCACTTCCCGCTACTTAGTGCAGGAAATCGGGCGGGAACCTACACCGGAGGAGATTGCCGAACGCATGGACTTCTCCCTGGATAAGGTGCGCAAAGTGCTCAAGATCGCCAAAGAACCCATCTCCCTGGACACTCCCATCGGAGAGGAAGAAGACAGTTACCTGGGAGACTTTATCGAAGATAAAAAGGTCACCCCCCCCTCCGAAGCTGTGGTCCACCTGAACCTGTCGGAACAAACCCGGAAGGTTCTGGCTACCTTAACTCCCCGGGAAGAAAAAGTTTTAAAGATGCGGTTTGGCATTGATGAGAAGGCAGATCACACTCTGGAAGAAGTCGGGCAAAATTTCGACGTAACTCGCGAGCGCATCCGGCAGATCGAAGCTAAAGCTCTGCGCAAACTGCGCCATCCCTCACGGTCAAAAAAGCTTCGGTCCTTTGTGGAGGGGTAGGAAGGGAGATCGGGCGGTCAGAGGAGACTTGCCCTCCTTCACTTTACGGAATCTCTAATTGTGGCACGGGGTTCGGGGCGATGAGCGTGGGCAGCATCGGCCGGGAAAAGCCCTTCCAAAAGTTTTAAACTGCTTCTCCGCAAAATGAGGCGGGGCGCCTTTTCCCGCCCCGTCAATGAAACAACCAGCGCCTCATGCTGCCAAGCGAAGCGCCCCGAACCCCGTGCCTGGGAAGGATCATCTAATAACGGATCATTCTTGACCACAAAAAGTGAAGGGGGGCAAGTCAGAGGAGATTCTTGACAATAGATCCGAAAACAGATATTTTAATATATAATTTAAGATGCTCAATTATCAATGGGCAATGATCATTGATAGTTGCTAATTTAAAAAAGGGCCCATAGCTCAGCTGGAAGAGCCACCGGCTCATAACCGGAAGGTCCCTGGTTCGAACCCAGGTGGGCCCACCAGGATGCTTATATGGTTTTCGAAGATAGAAAATTATTTGGGAACGAATTGGCCTCAGACGCGGGGAAACGGGGTCAAAATTGAAAAGTGCACCTTTCGGGGTGCATTTTTTTTAGGAGGAAAGGAATTGCGCGCGCATTTGGAAAAGCTGGCCGCTCTGCAGATCGTTGACCTGAAGATCCAGGAGATGGAGCGGGAAAAAGGAGAAATCCCCCTGCGCCTGACGGCCCTGGAAGAGGACCTTGGGAAGGAAGAAGCGAAAGTTATTTCGCAGCGGGCCGAGCTTGAAAAGCTCCAGAAGGAACGACGGCAAAAAGAAAAGGACCTGGAAGAGGAAATGGACCGGGTAAAAAAAACCGAGGCCCGGGTTTTTGAGATCAAAACCAATAAAGAATACCAGGCCGTCTTGAAGGAAATTGAGAGCGCTAAAAAACTGAACCGGCAGCAGGAAGAAGATATCTTAGGCATCTTGGAACGCATGGAAGAGATGCAGAAAAAGCTGAACACCGGCGAGAAAAACCTGGAGATTAAACGCAAAGAATTTCAGGGACAGATTGCCGAGCTTAAGCAAAAGGTGGCGTCTTTCGACCAGGAGATGGCCGGCGAGGTCCGTGAACGGCAGAAAAGAGAGAAAGAAATTCCCCCGGACCTCCTTAATAAATATCACAGACTTTTGGAAAAACGGCAGGGGGTGGCCATCGTTAAAGTGCAGGACGGCGTCTGCCAGGCCTGTAATATTAACATTCGCCCTCAGCTTCAAATCGAGCTGCAAAAACAGGATGTTCTCATCATGTGTCCTAATTGCAGCCGCATTCTTTTCTGGGCCAATGGGCTGGATAAGGCCAAAGGAACGTGAGCGCCGAAAAATCCGCTGATTTCCTCCCTTTCTTCCAGGACGGAAAAGAAAGTTCTCCTCCTTCCGCAGAAACGGTCCTGCGCCATCTGGCCCAGACCCTTAGCGTGTCTAAGACCCTCAAACGCTTCTCTTCTTTAAATGCCCAAGACCTTAGGGGTCTCCTGGAAAAAAGCGCAGAGCGGGCCAGGGAGAAAACGGAAGCTGATCAGGCTCTTCCCGACAGAAAAGGCACTGCGGAATTTTTTATCTATACCGACGGGGCTTCTCGCGGGAATCCTGGTGAAGCAGGGGTCGGGGCCGTGATTGCCGATACCCGGGGGCGGACCGTGAAAGAACTGAAGTGTTTTTTGGGGATGGCCACGAACAATGTCGCCGAATACCGGGCGGTGATATTGGCCCTGGAAAAAGCTTTGCAATTAGGAGCAGTAAGCGTCAACGTGAACCTGGATTCTGAGCTGGTCGTACGGCAACTTCGGGGGGAATACCGGGTGCGCGAGCCTAATCTAAAGATCCTGCACCGACAGACCCTGGAGATCTTGAATCGATTTTTAAAATATAGTATTCATTATATTCCGAGGGAAGAGAATCGCCGGGCCGACCAACTGGCCAACGAAGCCATAGACCAGAGAATCACCGGAACGACGGAATAAAGAAAAGGGTTCAAGGAGGCAAGTGAAATACTTAAGCGCTTTCTTAGAAAATTATTAAAATTTTCTTTGTTCTTTTTGGCCTATAATCCATTTTAACTTCTGGCTATCATTGCAAAATTATCAATTATCAATGAAAATTGAGCGCTGAAAAAACTTTTTTACGGGAACTGTTTATTGCTATAGTAAACGTCAAAAGAAAGTTGTCATTGCGAGGAGCGAAGCGACACGGCAATCTCATGAGATTGCTTCACTTCGTTCGCAATGACCCTTTCCCTGGATGTCAACTTATTTAAGCCGTTCCCTATAATTTCTCATTGAACATTTTGCAATGTTTTTTTATTTTTCAAATATTCACTCGAATCTTTGGACCCTGTTTTTAAAAGATGCGGAAGGGGGTCGGGTGATCGCCCGCCTGAGGCGGGAGGAAAGTCCGAGCTCCACAGGGCAGGGTGGTCGCTAACAGCGACCGGGGGCGACCCCAGGGAAAGTGCCACAGAAAACATACCGCCCCGCGTTTTCGCGGGGTAAGGGTGAAAAGGCGAGGTAAGAGCTCACCGCGACCCTGGCGACAGGGTTGGCAGGGCAAACCCCACCCGGAGCAAGACCGAATAGAGGAGCGCTTGAGAGTGGCCCGCTCGATGCTCCCGGGTAGGTCGCCAGATCCCGGCAGCAATGCCGGGGCTAGAGGAATGATCACCCTCCCCGGTTATTCCGGGGAGACAGAACTCGGCTTATAGACCCGCTTCCGCATCTTTAACTACAGGGTTCAAAGATTCAAATGAAAATAAGTTTTAAGTGGTCGGTGTTAAGTTTTTAGGCCTCATGCCCGAACCCTTGACCCCTTGAATCCTTGAACCCTTATTTCCATTCCTTCCCTGAGAACCTTCCAGAAAGGATTTGCCTCCTATGGCCATATACGAATTTGAAGGGAAACGACCCCAGGTTGGAGAAACCTCTTTCGTTCATCCTGCTGCCATCCTCATCGGCGGAGTGACCATCGGGGAAAATTGTTACATCGGCCCCGGGGCTGTTTTGCGGGGTGATTTTGGATATGTCGAAGTCAACGACGGCTCCAACATCCAGGAGAATTGTGTTATACATACTTTTCCAGAACAGACCGCCCGGCTGGGACGGGACAGTCACATCGGCCATGGAGCCATCGTCCACGGCTCGAAGATCCAGGAAAACGTCCTGGTGGGCATGGGGGCAATCCTGCACGAGGGCGTGGAGATCGGGGATAATTGCATCATCGGTTCAGGCTGCGTGATTACGGCCAACCAAATCATTCCCGCCGGGAAATTAGTGGTCGGCGTTCCCGGCAAGATTGTAAGCGATGTCACCCCGGCAATGAACAAAGCCAAAGTGGCCGGCACCAGGCTTTATCAAACCCTGCCGCGAAGATATAAGGAAAGTTTCCGCTTGATCGGATAATTCCTGTTGTTATACTTTTCCGGCCATAATAAAACTGATCATCTCGTAAAAAGTCCGAAAGCTCCTTTTCCCGTCATTCCGGCCCCGATTTTCATCGGGATAAACTCCAGCCGGGATCCAGTTATTTCAAGGAGTTATCAAACCTCTGGACTCCGGTTTTCACCGGAGGGACGACTTTTTACGAGGCCATCAAAATTGGGATGGCAAAGTAAAAAGCTCCATATGCAAGGCGCGCAAATACTGAGGAGTGAGGCGTACTTAGAGGTACGCCGCAACGACGAAGGATGCAGCGCAACGCCGCAGATGGACTTTTTACGAAGCCATCAAAACTGGATGGGACTATACCTTATCTCCATCCCATTAAAGACTCACCTTCGCCATAACAATAAAAGAATGAGGAGAAAAGAAATGGACTATCAGGCATTTATAAACGAGCAGATCGATAGCATCCGGGGGGCAGTGGGGAATGATATTGCTATCAACGCCCTTAGCGGTGGCGTTGACAGCTCCGTGGTCACGGTCCTGGGGCACCGGGCCATCGGCAAAAGGCTCAAGACGGTATTTATTGACAGCGCGCTCATGCGCCAGGGAGAGCCGGAACGAGTCGTCAAAACCTTTGCCGACATGGGAATTTTCGTTCAGATCGTGGACGCCCGCGCTGAGTTTCTGAATGTGCTTAAGGGATTGACTGATCCTGAGGAAAAGCGCAACGCCGTCACCAAAACCTTTTATGCCACGGTTTTTGGAAAACTGGTCCGCGAGACCGGGGCCAAAACCCTGCTGCACGGTACCATCCTTACCGACATCGAAGAAACCGTAGCCGGCATCAAACGCCAGCATAACATCCTGGCACAAGTCGGCATTGACCCGGAGAAAGAATACGGATACAAAGTGCTGGAGCCCCTTCAGACGCTGCGCAAAGATGGGGTCCGAGAAGTAGCCAAGATCCTAAAACTTCCTGCTGAAATCACCCAAAGGATCCCTTTCCCTGGTCCCGCTCTGGCGACCCGGATCGTGGGCGAGGTTACAGAGGAGCGGCTGGCCGTCGTCCGGGCTGCTACGGCCATTGTTGAAGAGGATTTGGCTGGCACTGGGGCATTTCAGTACATGGCCATCCTTCTGAATGACAGGGCCACCGGAATCCTTAAGGGCCAGCGGGAATTCGGACAGATCATCGTCGTCCGATGCCTTAACAGTGTCGATGCCCGAACGGCCACGGCCGTCGAACTCTCCTGGGAGAAACTTCACCGCATCTGTGAGCGCATCACCTCCCTTGAGGGAGTTAACCGCTGCCTCTACGACCTCACACCCAAACCCCCCGCTACGATTGAATATATTTAATCCGGAAATCAAATCTCAGGTTGGGAATGTCAAGCTGCTGACCCCGCTGCCAAACCCGCCCGCAAAATCAAAAGGCCACGCTCTGGGCAGCGGGTATTCTCACCTCGACCGAATGTTCCTGAAGGTCGTCAACAAGGGGAATCGCCTGGTCGGGTTGCTCGACGCCATCCACGGTCATACTCCTCTCCCCATTTCCGGCGCGCGTTTGCAGAACGGAGATGTGGTAGACCGTCTCCCGATATCGGTAGTGCACCTTGAACGCCTTCCAATCCGCGGGGAGGCACGGGGCAAAACGCAGTTTGACCACCTCCAACCTCAGCCCTAGAAGCGAAATGGGGTCAGAAATGGGGTCAGTCAGAAATGGGGTCAGACTTCGTTATTTCTTTATTTTTCTTTTGCGGCCCTCGACCAGATTCTTTTCCAACTCCATGAGTTTCTCTCTGAACCCATCCTCCTCCCTCATGCGTCTTTCCACCTTCGCCATGCCCTGGCACAACGAAACAGGATCACGCCGAAAATAATCGGCAATACTACTCAAAGGGTAGCCCGCAAGCTTTCTGCCCAGGTATCCCACAATACTGCGTCCCGAAGCTCCTTTCCGATTCCGGCTCATGCCCCTTATTACGCTAGCAGGCATCCCAAAACGCATTTCAACCCCACCCACTATATCACCAAGGGAAATGTCATAGATATGCTCAACCTTTTCTCTCGCTCCCCGCTGAATCCTATCCGAGAATCCTTCCGACCCCAGAAAACGCTGATCCTCGACCTTGTAGAACTCTCCTCGGTGCCCATCCCCCATATGGTCCAGCACATACTGCTCGTAAGCCCGGACCGCTTTCCCCTTGTCCGCCGAAAATTGACCCAGAACGGGCTCCACGTCCACAATCCCCATTTTCCCCCCGTTCAGGTACGAGCCATAGCTCGTCCATCGGTATTCCATAGGATGCCGAACAAGCCCCGCACGAACCGGGTTCAGATGGATGTAGGCGGAAAGCTCCACCAGATATGAATCTTTTTCGCAAAGAATCGCTTTGTATCGACCTTGGAAAAGATGCCCCCAGGTCCTGTATCGAATGTTGTAATTCCGCGTGTACCGAAACTGAAGCCGCTGCATGAGGCCCGTGTTATTGATCGGTGGTATAGTGCCAGACCGTGATCGGCGAAATGGAGCCAGCTGCGGATCGTCGAAATCGGGCCAGGTTGTGATCGGCGAAATGGAGCCACTTTCAGATCGCCGAAATGAGGCCACTTCGTGATCGTCGAAATCGGGCCATTTGACTCGTTTCTGTTGGGAAAGAACCCGAAAGCATCTCGGACTTCGTAAACCTGCGGTAGACTCTTGGGAGAATAATCCCGAGAGGAGCTACCATGGCCAACAGGAG
>VGSF01000019.1 GCA_016875165.1 Deltaproteobacteria bacterium | reverse complement strand
CCACCCATCTCCTCATGAAGGGGGTCAACATCCGTGAAATCCAGACCCTTCTGGGACACCAGAATGTCGAAACGACCATGATCTATACCCATGTCATGCGGGACATGACAACAGCGCCGAAAAGCCCACTTGATCTCCTCCTGGAAGGATCACCCAAATCCGCAGCGTCCGGCGAGGTCTGAAGGAATTTAGTATTGTCTATTAACGAAGAAACATTCTGGATGCATTTCTCATGGAGTCCGTTCTCCTTGGCTTTATAGGGGGGTGCATCGTGAAAGCCGCCCGCCTTAGCCGGACAGAATTGCTTGAATTCCGCCTTCGGCGGGACTGGATTCCGGCTGGAGTTTACCCCGTACTTGATACGGGGCCGGAATGACCGGGAAAGGGGCTTCAGGACTTTTTACGAGACCATCAAAATTAGAGGGGGATTCGCCGAGGGCTTACGAGAGGAAGCCTCTCAGGCGGAGCATTCCTTGCAACTCGTTGGCTTCTGCGGAGACGGTTTTTCCTCGATCAGTATTGTAGATGATGTCCGCAAAATTCAAGTAGAGATCCCGGTGCTCTTCCCAGATTTTTTTCAGGTCTTCTTCAAGAGAAGTGCCGACGTTTACTCGGGGGCGGTCCTGCCTGCTCACCCTTTCAGCCAGGACTTTCAGGTCAGCGCGGAGAAGAATTCGGACTCCGGTTCCCTGGAGAATATCCCGATTCCATTCATACCGAACCGTGCCGCCTCCCAGGGCAATGACCGATTGCTTCATCCGGGCAAAACGTTTACAGATCCGATATTCCCTCTCCCGAAAAGCCAGCCAGCCCTGCTCCAGCACCAAATGGTGAAAGCTCCTGCCCAGATCCCGATCCATCTCCTGGTCCAAATCATAAAATGACCAGCCCAGGCCTTGGGCCAGAAGCTTTCCAATGACGGTCTTGCCGCAGCCGATCATCCCGGAAAAATAGATATTCATATCAAAAACCGGACTTACCCCTTTCCCTGCAGGCGTCCATCGCTGCTTTGATCAAGGGAGGAAAGCTGTAGGTCGGCACGGAACAGCCGCAGGCGAGGATGAACTTGGTATTTCCTGCCTGGGCGATGGCCGCTTTAACCTGGTCGCGGAGGACTCGGGCCGAAACATAAGCGAATTTGACATGATCGATTCCGGCCATGAGGGTAAGCGATGTCCGCTTGCGCGCTTCCGCTATGGTGGGGCCGCCATTCAGATCCGCCCAGGAGAGAACATGTACGGGATAATCAAGGAGACGATCCAAATACAACCTTTCCCCGTGGGCATGAAGAATGTGACACTCGCCTTTGCCGGCGATGGCTTTCAGAAACTCGAGGTCAAAGGGCCGCATGAATTTTTCGTATTGCTCTTGCGTGACAAATTCCGCGGAGGCCGGGACCGAGAAGAATATCCCGGCAGATCCCCGCTCCAGGCTGGCCAGGGCATACTGGATAAGATTCTGATTGACGACCTTCAATGCCTCCACCAGAGCATCAGGGTGTTCAGTCATTAACGCGGGCATGGCTTCCTTCACCAGGTTTCGCCGGACCGTGTTCCAGGCATTAAAGACAGTGTCCACGAACAAGGACTTTCCCTTAAGTGCTTTGGCGATCAGTTCAAGGGCTTTTAGTTGTTGCCCCAGGGGGGTGCGGGTTACCTCGAAGAGCTGAAGCCGTTTCAAGTCGGCGGAAGTAGCCATAACTGCCATGCCGTCGGGCATGGGGTAGTCGTAGTCGTTCATGACTTTGAGCAAGTCCAGGTCGTAGTACTCAAAAAAGTTCAGGTGAACCTGGGCGGTAAGTTCAGGAGAAGCATGCTGGTTGCCAAAATGATACCAGAGGGCAAAGGGAGGACGGTCCACGGGTTTCCCGGACAAAGTAGCCCGGAGCCTTTCGATTTTGGTCATATCTTACTCCAAGGGAAAAAGGAATATTGATGGCTTCTTAAAAAATCCATCTGCGGCGTTGGGCTTCACCTTCGTCGTTGCCGCGTACCTTGTAAGTACGCCTCACTCCTCAGGTTTTGCGCGCCTTGCATATGGAGCTTTTTACTTTGCCATCCCAATTTTGACTTTTTAAGAGATCATCATTGGAATGGTGGAATAATGGGTAATGGAGTTTATAGAAATTTCCTGGGGAATGGGTCTTTCCCTATCATTCCATCATTCCATTATTTGTAACACTTTGAGCCTCTTGCAAAAGTATTTTTTTGTGGTTCAACAAGCTTGTCCTGAGCGAACCGTTCACCCTTCGAGAACCTCAGGGCGAACGGTGAGTCGAAGGGCTCACCACGAACGGAAAAACTAAATAATTTCAACCTAAGCCCGTTCACCCTGAGCCTGTCGAAGGGTAAATTACGGACTTTTGCAAGAAGCTCACTTTAGCTCTTTGAAAAAAGGTGTGTTGTAAAAGCCAAGGGATTCCAGTGGCCGGGGGCCAGAGCGGAACGCTTGGAATCATAAGGCGCTTATTTCTCCGCATATGGGGCGGGCAAGAACCCCCGCCTCCTTCGGAGGAACAGATATTCTGTCCTCGTGGCCAAGCGGAAACCCAACCGATGCTTCCGGCGCGTTCCGCTCTAACCCCCGGCCCTCAACAAAGGCTTTAATACCATTTTTTCAAATCGCTAAACTGTTACCATTATTCCGGTTTTCATAGCTCAAGGTACGCTTTTCTCATCATGGGATGATTGATCAGATTTTGGGCTGTGTCTTTCAGGACAATGTGCCCACTCTGAAGGACATAACCCCGGTTGGCGATGGACAGGGCCATGTTGGCGTTCTGTTCCACAAGAAGAATGGCAATTCCCCGCCGGTTGAGACTCTGGATAAGCTCGAAGGACTTCTCCACGAAAATCGGGGACAGGCCCATGGAAGGCTCGTCCATGACCAGCATCTTCGGCCGGGCCATCAGGGCCCGGGCCATGGCCAGCATCTGCTGTTCTCCGCCGGAAAGGGTCCCGCCCGGCTGCTTCCGTCTCTCCAGCAAAACCGGGAACAGCTCGTAGTTTTTCTCAATATCCTCCTGGATTCCCTGCCGGTCGTCTCTGGTGTAGGCGCCCATGAAGAGGTTTTCCTGAACAGTAAGCTCCGGGAAGATTCGCCGGGACTCGAGGACCGGGGCGATGCCCGCCCGGACGACCTCCGCAGGGGTGCAGTGGTGAATGGGCTTTCCTTCAAAGATCACCTCTCCCTTGAAGGGGTGGACCAGTCCCATGATGGTTTTCATAGTTGTGGATTTGCCCGAGGCGTTCCCCCCGAGAAGGCTGACCAATTCCCCGGGGTGAACCTCCAGGGAAATGTCCCAGAGGACCTGGACCGAGCCGTATCGTGTGCAAACGCTCCTAAGCTCAAGCACCGTGCTTCCTCCCCAGATAGGCCTCGATGACACCCTGGTTGTGGCGGATCTCCTCTGGTTGGCCCTCGGCAATCTTTTCGCCGTGGTCGAGAACAATGATACGTTCCGAGGCCCCCATGATGACCTTCATGTCGTGCTCGATGAGAAAGACCGTGGTCCCCAGCTCGTCCCGGATCTTTCGAATGAGCCGGGCGATTCCCGCGCTCTCGTGAGGGTTCATCCCCGCCGTAGGCTCATCGAGGAGGAGGAGTTTGGGCTCGGAAACCAGGGCGCGGGCAATTTCCAGCCGCCTGCGGTTGGCGTAGGACAGGGTCTCGGCAAAATCATGGATGCGCGGCGCCAGGCGGTCTTCGAAAAAGGAGAGGATTTTCATCCCCCGCTCCCTGGACCTCTCTTCTTCTTCCTTTACCCAGCCGGGCCGGAAAATCGCCCCCCAGAGGCCGGTGCGCTGATGGCTGTGCTGCCCGAGGAGCACATGCTCCAGCACGGTCATCCTTTTGAAGATGCGGCTGGTCTGAAAGGTTCGGGCCAGACCCAGGGCGGCGATGTCGTGGGGAGCCATGGCATGGATGAACCGGTCGCCGAAGGAGAGGGAGCCTTCATCAGCCTCTTGGAACCCGCACACACAGTTGAACAAGGTGGTCTTTCCCGCCCCGTTGGGCCCGATCAGCCCCACGATCTCTCCCTCCTTAATGGAGAGATCCACCTTGTTGACCGCCACCAGCCCCCCAAATATCACGCTGAGTGATCGGACCTGGAGAAGGCTCATGGGGCAGGCTCCTCAGCGACTTGAGGTCTTTCGGCGCGGGACAGAATTCCCCGGGTGGAAATAATCCCCGGCACCCCGGCGATCCCTTCGGGGCGGAAGAGAATGGCCGCGATCATGATCAGTCCGTACACGATCCCCCGGTACTCGGCAAGAGAGCGGAAGACCTCGGGCAGGATGACCAGAAAGACCGCTCCGATCACCGGTCCCAGGATACTTCCCATCCCGCCTACGATGAGCATGGTCAGAATATGAAAGGTCTCTTCCAGGCGGAAGGAATCGGCGCTGATGAACCGGGCGTGGTGGGCAAAGAAAGCCCCGGCGATGCCGGCGAAGAAGGTGGCCAGAACAAAGGAGAGGACCTTGGCCCGGAAGGTGTTTATGCTGATGGACTGGGCGGCGAGTTCGTCTTCCCGGATGGCCACGAAGGTCCGCCCGACCCGCGAGTCCACGATTCGCGAAATAAGAAAGAGGACCCCCACAACCAGAAAAAGGATGAGGTAGTAGTACTCAAAGTTGCTCTTCAGCTCGTAACCAAAGAAAGAGGCCGGAGGAATTCCAGGAATCCCCATAGGGCCGCGGGTGAGTCCTATCCAGTTCATGATCACCAGGAAGGTAATCTGCTGGAATCCGATGGTCACCAGAGCGAGAAAGATTCCCTTCAGCCGCAAGGTGGGCAAAGCAATGGCCGCTCCAAAGATAGCGGCCACGATCCCTGCCAGAGGCAGGGTGAGCAGGAAGGGAAAGTTGAAGCGGGTGGCCAGGATGGCTGCGGTGTAGGCGCCGATCCCGTAAAAAGCGGCGTGGCCGAAGGAAAAAAGGCCGGTATAGCCGTTGGTAATATTCAGGCTGGAAACCAGGATGACATAGATTCCGGCAAAGACGGCCGTGTTCAGGATGTACTCGTTGCGCACGAAGATGGGGAAAATTAGCAGGGATCCTAACACCGGGAGCCAGAGCTTCAGGTTGCTGCGGCGGGGGATGAAGTTGTAAAGAGCCATGTTCAAACCGCCCGGATCTTCTTCCCCAGGATTCCCTGGGGGCGGAAGACGAGGACAATCACCAGCACAAGGAAGGCCACGATGTCCCGGTATCCCGAGGCAATGAACTGGACGGTGAGATTTTCCACCACCCCGATGATCAATCCCCCGAGGATGGCTCCGGGAATGCTGGTGAGGCCGCCGAAAATGCAGGCCGCAAAACCCTTGAGCCCGGCCGTATCCCCCATAACCGGGTAAACGGCATTGTAATAGATTCCCACCATCACCCCGGCCGCTCCCCCAAGGCAGGAGGCCAGGCAGAAAGAGACGCTGAAGACCCGGTTGACGTTGACTCCCATGGCATAGGCGGCTTCATGGTCCTGAGCCGTAGCCCGCATGGCCCGGCCGATCTTGGTTCCCTGGATGAGGATTCGGAGGACGATGATCAGAAGGCCGGCAATACCCAGGATCAGAAGCTGGAGAAGGGAGACCTGAAAGCCGGCGATCTCGATGGTCTCCCCGTATATGGAGGGCACGGGCCGGTTCTCGGCGCCGAATAAGAGCATGGCCAGGTCCTTCAATATAATCGACAAACCAATTGTGATGAGCAGAGGGGGCATGTGACCGGCGGCCCGCAGGGGACGAAAGGCAACTTTTTCGATGAAGAACCCGAGGACCCAGGCCGCTCCCATACCCATCATCAGGGCTACATACCAGGGCAGGTGCAAAACGCTCAGGGCAAAATAACCCATGAAGGCCCCGATCATATAGACTTCGCCATGGGCGAAGGTCACCAGGTTCATCGTGCCGAAGATGATGACGAAACCTATGGCGATGAGGGCGTAGATGCTTCCCTGGGTCAAACCGTTGATGAGCTGGCCGAGAATCAGCACCCACTCACTCCTTCCCCTTCATCCAACCCCTTTGTCGGTGGAATGGATGAAGGGTCAAAGCTGGATTTTATTTTGTTTCGAAGAGAGTAAATTCCTGGTTTTTGATCACCAGGTGGCGGTAGTCCTTGAGCACGTCGCGCTGTTCGGTGAAGGTGATTTTGCCGGTAACCCCGGGGAAGTCCTTGGTCTTGGCCAGCTCATCCCGGATGGCCTTGCGGTCGGTGCCGGCCTTGCGGAGGACCTCGGTCATGATATTGATGCCGTCGTAGGCGATGGCGGCGAACATGTTGGGAGAGGCTTTGTACTTGTCCTCAAACCCTTTCACGAACTTCTGGACTTCGGGCCTGGGGTCCTTGGGAAAGAAGACCGCGCTGGTGTAGAGGCCGTTCACCGAAGCCCCCCCGATCTCCAGAAGCTTGGGGGAATACAGGGACCCGGGACCCATGACCAGGACATCCATCCAGCCCAACTTTTCTTTCTGTTTGGCAATGAGGGACATTTCGTTATACATGGCGGGGATGTAGAGGAGTTCAGGCTTGACGCCGCGGAGCTTGGTCAAAACCCCGGTGAAGTCCTTATCCGCTTCGAAGAAAGCTTCCACCGCCAGGATCTCGGCCCCCATCTCCTTGGCGGCCTTGATGAAAAAGTCTTTGGTGACGATTCCCCAGTCGTTGTTAATGTAGAGGACGGCGATCCTCTTCTTGCCCAGTTGCTTGACGGCGTAGCGGGCCATGAAGGGGCCTTCGCCGGCCTGGGTGCCGATGATCCCAAAAGACCAGATGGACCCCGGGGCGAACTTGGGATGGGAAGCGGTGGGGGAGAGCTGAACCATCCCGGCCCGGTCATAGATAGGCTGGGCGGCCATGCAGGCCGTGCTGGTGAAGTCGCCTATGGTGGACACGATGCGCTTGTCCGTGGTGTATTTATGGGCCACGGCCGCTGATTCCTTAGGGTCGCTCTTGGTGTCAGTGTAGATCAACTCAATGGGTCTTCCCTTCACCCCACCGGCCGCGTTTATCCACTCCAGGCCCAGGTCCATGGCCTTCTTCCAGTTCTGGCCGTATTCGGCATAGGTGCCTGTCAGCGGACCGCTCACCCCGATGTGGATGGGCTCCTTGCTGCAAACGGGCGCTCCGCCGAAGAGAAGGAACAAGAACGACAAGACAACGATTCCGGCAATTTTTTCCTTACCCATAAGACCTCCTTTTTGATTTTTTTTCAGGCTCGCTTGATTGTATAGGAATTTCCTTTTTGGCGCCTTTTAGCATCTTCATTAATTTTGGGCGCTTAACGCGTATTCTTTAATCAGCGTTTTTAAACTCTGTGATCTCTGTGCCCTCTGTGGCTAATTTAATCTTTCCCGGTCGAATATGGAGGAAGCAGCAGCTTCCCTGCTCTGGCCTCCAGGTGTCCGCGAAAAACTCAAAGCCCGCCCCTTCAAAAGTCCCATTGTCCACCCGGGCGGCGATAGCGCAGATCCTGGCCGTCTCCTCGTCGCTCAATCCGGCTTCCTGCCAGGCCTCCCTCAGGGGACAGCGGTGAAACTTGATGTCTAACCCCTCCGCATCGCAGCGCAGCACCTCGGCGGAAAACATTTTCCCTTCATCAGGGTCTAATGCCAAAAAAGCATTCTTCAATCCTTCCAGATCATCCGGACCATATTGGGCAAGGTGTTTTCCGATTTCCAGCCCCCGCTTATAGATGGCTTTCTTCATGATCGCTTCGGCCTTCTCTTCCCCGATCTCTTTTCTCATCTCATCAAAGATGTGGTAATACATCATGGCCCGGTTTTTAAAGGATGAATAGAGCGCGTTACGCATGTCTTGTTTTGTCATACTTCATCTCCCGAACATTACTGAGAAAATGAATTCCCCTTGCCCGGATGAGCCTCCAGGCTTTAGGAGTTTAGTCAGGTCTTTTTATTAAGCGAGCAAGTGTCAGACGTTGGGGATGGGGGGTGCTGTAAAGGCTTTTCCACTTGAGAAGAACCGCATTCTGAGCAGCGCGCCCCCGCCTGGACTTCGCTTAAACGTAAGAAAGCCTCAAAATCACTGCCACAGGATTTACATTTAAAACGAAAAAGAGGCATATGATTATCCTGGCCTTTCCCCGGCAATAAACAGCTCTGCTAATTTTAATACTTCGGCACTCTCTGTCATGCCTCCGCCGTAAAGGGTTTTTCCTCTTTCGGTAATCGATCCATGCAAATGAACTTTAATGGCTGAATCTTGTTGCCAGACTTCACCGGAGATTCCATTTATTTCAAAAAGCCCCTCCAAGATGACCTTTCCTACTCTGGGGGGCAGCTCATTCGTCTCTGGATAATTGACCACCACCTTGCGCAACGATCCGATGGTCGATAAAACAAAAGCCCGCTTCAGGCCTTCCTTCTGCAGAAAGTCGCGCAGAGATTGGAAAAGATCGGCTCCCGGTCCCAAACGCAAGCGGTAAAAGGTAATCTTTTCGAATTTTGTAACATCCATAATATCATCCTTTATTTTATCCCGTAAATTTTTTTCAGTTCAAAACGGGCGATCAGGTTCTCCATGGCTTTGAGGATATGGGCCGGGGGGTCGGGCAAAGGAGCACGACAGTATCCGGCGGGAAGACCCAGTAGCCTGACCATGGCTTTTATGGCTACTGGATTTGGGCAGGAATATGCCGCTTCCATTAACGGCAATAATTCATAATACCACCGGCGGGAATTTTCAACGTCTTTCCAGGAAGACCAGGGTTTGGACATTTCGGCCATGCCCCGGGGATGGACATTTCCGGTTATATTGGCCGTGCCCTTTCCCCCAAGGCCTAAAGTGGGAATGACTAAGGCATAGGCCGGGGAATCGCAGCAAAGGATGGGCAGTTTTCCACCCGTTCCCTCATAAACCGCGGCAATTTGACCCACGTTGGGCATCGCTTCCTTGTCCGCGACCAGATTGGGGACTTCCTGAAAAAGCCGGATGATGGTCGAGGGTTCGATGTTGACGATGACCCTCGCTGGATTATTGTAGAGGCCAACGGAAATGTTTACCGAGGAGCAGACGTCCTTCAAATAGCTAAAGACCGCTTCCTGGGGTGGAGCGATGTAGGGAGGAATAACGATGACGATGCCGTCAGCGCCATTATCTTCGGCATACTTAGCAAGTTCTATGGTGAACCTGGTCGATCCCAGAGTAACCCCGAAGAAAGTGGAAATTTTCCCTTTACAATAGGGAGCCATCTCCTTTATAATTCTTTTCCTTTCTTCAAGGGAGAGGGCCATGGGCTCTCCCGTGGATCCCATGATCAATAAAGCGCTCGTGCCGTTTCTAACCTGAAAATCGACCACTTCCTTCATTCCCCCAAGATCCAGTTGGTTGTCTTTGTCGAAAGGGGTGATGATGGCTACCCAGGACCCTTCCGGGTAAATCAATTTTGTCGCCATGTTTTTTCCTCCTTTTTGGTTATAACGTGCCCTCCGTGGGTCGCCGTTCGCGCTCGAGAATTGAGTAAATAGAGCCTCCCTAAAAAACTCAAGAAGACAGCCAAGCCGACTACGTTGGTTGCCAAGCCGGGCATAATCAGCATGAAGGCCGCTAAAAAGAAGAAAATGCGCATCCAAAACCCCAACGGGCGTAAAAACCAACCCTGGAAAGATGCTGCCAGAGCAATAACCCCGATCAATGCGGAGGTGAACTCGGAAAAGATTGTGGTCAAGGGGCCTTCCATAAGAAGGCCGGGCTCATAGATAAACATGAAAGGAATCAAAAAGGCTACAAAACAAAGCTTAACGGCTTTGAATCCAATCTTTAACATATCCTCTTTAGCGATTTCAGCTGCTGCGTATGCGGCAATAGCTACGGGGGGAGTCACCATCGAGAGCACACCGAAGTAAAAAACGAAAAAATGGGCCGGAAGACTCAAAAACTTAAGTTGCTCCAAGGAGGGGACTCCAAGGGTCGCTACAATGATGTAGGCTACAGTGGTAGGTGTTCCCATGCCCATAATGATGGAGGCGATCATGACCAGAAGTAGGGCCACTAACGTAATGCCCCCTGATGAGGTTATAATTATACTGCTAATGTTAAGCCCGATTCCCGTCAAGGTTACAATGCCAATGATGAGGCCCGCTGCGGCGCATGCGGAAGCAATCAAAACGGTTCGTTCCCCGCTCAAGACCAGAGTTTCGAAGCACCGACGGAAACCCATTCGATGCTTGGACGAAAAGAAAGAAACAAAAACGGCACAACCTGTGGCTACGAAGGCCGCTCGAAAAGGGGTATAGCCCATGATCATTATCGCGAGTAGGACAAAAATGGGAATGAGAAGATAACCGCGTTTCAAGGTGTCTTTTAATAACGGTTGACTTGTAGTCTCGAGCCCTTTAAGCCCCAAACGTGCAGCTTCAAAATCCACCATGACCAATATGGAGAAAAAATAAAGCACCGCGGGGATCAGGGCCGCTTTGCATATTTGCAGATACGGTACCCCGAGAATGTCCGCCATGAGAAAGGCAGCAGCCCCCATTACCGGCGGCATCAATTGGCCCCCCGTGGAGGCACTGGCCTCTACGGCCCCGGCAAATGCCGGAGAATAACCCATGCGCTTCATCATAGGGATGGTAAATGTCCCTGTGGCGTAGACATTGGCGGCGGCCGAGCCTGAGATCGTTCCAAAAAAAGCACTTGTAAGAACAGCAACTTTGGCCGGACCCCCTCGATACCTTCCGACAATCGCCCGGCCAAGATCCATAAGGACCTCGCCGGCGCCCGACTTTTCCAGGAAAGTACCAAAAATTATGAATATCACAATGTAAGTAGAAGATACTCCTATGGGCACCGAGTAGATGCCCTCAAGTCCGAAAGAGAGGTAATCAATTGTGTCCTTTATGGAAAACCCTTTGTGCGCCACTAAAGAGGGCAACAGGGGCCCAATTTGGGAATAGATCAAAAAAATTGCGGCAACCGCTGAAAGGACCCAGCCAACGGAGCGACGGGCGATTTCCAGGATGAGCATCACCCCCAGTCCGCCTACCACAAGATTCCAAAGGCTGAGAGGGTCAACCCTGATGAGGCGCTCTGAATTGGCCGTATAGTTAGCAGCAACTGATCCAAAAGATATGAGGGCCACCCCGGCAAGAATTACATCGTACCAAGCCGGGTGGCCGAAATTTTTTTTTCCTCTTGCCCCGTAGATCAGAAATCCGAGGGCGATTGCCAAGGTGACATGCAGGGGCCGATGAAGATAAGATACCGGAATCCCAAAAGCTGTTGTATAAAGGTGATAACAGCTAAAATAGAGAAACCCAATGGAGGTGAGCCACTTAAAAATTCTTTTTTCCTTCTCAACCATAGCTGATGTCGTCAAAATTCATTATTTATAGATTAAGAGTGAGAGTGAGAGCACCCTTTACTTCAAATATCCCTTCTCTCTGTAGATTTTCTCTGCCCCGGGGTGCAGAGGCCCCCCCAGATTTTGCCAGGCAGTTTGGGGATCAAACTCACTGTATGTTTTGTGAATCTTGCGAATTCGATCAGGGTTTTCGAGAAGTTCTTTTGCAAAATTATAAACCACATCATTAGAGAGTTCTTTCTGGACGATGACGATTACGACTTCGGCCATATGTGGTGTTTCTTGCCCAACGAAATAATATCGATCCTTGGGAAGGATGATTTTCACATAATTGTGATCGCTCTTAAGTTTGTCCAAAACAGATTCCTTGATCGGGAGCAATTTCATTTTTACCGTTGTGGTAAGCTCCATGATGGCGGAAACCATGGGTCCAATAAAAGCATCGGCATGGCCGTCTTTTATCAAATTCGAGGCTTCGGCGTAGGAAACAAAGCTGACGTGCCCCCCCCCTTTTTTGATGTCGTCAAAAGTAATGCCGTATTCCTTCAGCATTAGCTCTGCGGCCAATGAAGGAGAACTCCCCTTTGGCGCCGTTAGAATCCGAATCTTCTTGCTCTTTATCTCTTCAATGGACTGAATAGGGTTGTCAGCCTTTACGAGGAAGAAACTCATCGGGATGTTGGCCAAAAAAGAGATTGCCCTCAGATTGGGCATACGTTTTCCTTCATATTCCCCCTTGCCCGTCAAGGCTTCTCCGTAAAGTTTGGCCATCGACAAACCAACGTCTGCCTTTCCAGTATTTACCATGGCCAAGTTCGCCACGGCTCCTCCAGTGGTAACCGTTACCACGGCGCCGGGAAAAATTTTCTTGGCGATTTCTCCCATCGCTCCCCCAATGGAGTACCAGTCACCACCCATGGGACCTGAGGTGATTGTGAAGGATTTGGGCTGAGCCTGTGTGGCATTTAATGTTCCCAAAGCGTTTATGAAAAAAGACAGAGCCAAAATGGTGAAAAGGGCTTTCCCCCTTGCGCAAAACCAGAGTCCAAAAGGCGATAATAAAGATTTTAGTTTTTTCATATTGTTTCCTCCTTTCATTTTTGAATTTTAGTCCAAATAAACCATTATTTCCGCCAAGTCAGGATGATTGAGATCCCTTTGATTTTTTGCTAAATTTAGCTTTTTCTTTCCCATTCAGCAAAGAAATTTCAACCGCAAAAATTTTCTAACCTTTTCATGGCTTCGGCTAATCGTTCAGCCGGAAGGGTCAGAGCAATCCGCAGATACCCTTCCCCGAATTGGCCATACATAGAGCCCGGGATCATCCAGACATTGGCCTCATCCAAAACTTTAAAACAGAACTCCTGGGAAGTATATCCCTTGGGAATTGTTGACCAGACATAAAAAGTGGCCTGGGGCCTTTCTACCGCAAACCCAATATCACTCAATCCTTCAACAACAACATCCCGTCTTTCCCGGAAGATCCGATTCCGTTCTTCCATGAAGTCGATGGGGCCGTTTAAAGCCTTGGTGGCCGCCACTTGCATGGGATAGTACATGCCGCGGTCGGAATGGGACTTGATTTTGGCCATGCCGGCAATCACATCCTTGTTGCCCACCAACATCCCGGTCCGCCAGCCGCAGCAATTATATGATTTGGAAAGGGAGTGAAATTCTACGCCTACTTCTTTGGCTCCGGGAGCCTGGAGAAAACTCGGTGGCTGGCAGTCAAAACAGATTTCGGAGTAGGGGTTGTCGGAGACTACCACAACATCATGGGCCTTGGCCCATTCCACCAGCTTTTTGTAAAAAGCCAAATCCGCGCTTGCGCCGGTGGGATTGTTGGGGTAGTTCAACCAGATCATTTTGGCCTTTTTGGCCGTCTCCGCCGGAATGGATTGCAGGTCCGGAAGGAAACTGTTTTTTTTCAATAAAGGGAGCGTTTCCGCCTGCCCACCAGCCAGAGTTACCCCCGCCTCATAGGAAGGGTAGGATGGATCGGGAACCAAAGCAACATCGCCGATGTCCAATAAACAGAAGTGAATTAAGAAAAGGCCCTCGCTCGAACCCAGAAGAGGAATCACCTCGGTATGTGGGTCGAGTTGGACGCCGAATCTCCGTCCATACCATCCGGAAATGGCCTCCTTCAGAGGCCGGTTGGAATAGAAGCTCGGATAATGATGGTGATCGGGGTGGCTGACCGCATCCCTTAAAACCTCGAGCAGGTGAGGGGGGGGAGTTACATCCGGGTCGCCGAGGCCCAGGTTGATCACATCCCGCCCTTCCTCGCGCATCCTGGTCAGGCGCATGTTCATCTCCGTGCCCAGATAACCTTTGAACAGCTCCAGCCGCCTGGCTATTTTCATGTTTTCGCCCCCTTCAATTCGATAAGCCATAGGAAACAGCTAAATACTCTCTTCTTCATAAACATTGGCAATGCAGCACAAAAAAGTTACGCTCTCACTGTCGCTTAAATTTTTCATGCTGTGGGGCTCCATGGTGGGGATGAAGACAAAATCATTGGGACCCATTATCTTTTCCTCGATGACCTGATCGGTTTTCACATCATAGGATATGCATGATAAATTCCCGCTCAAAATATACATCGTTTGGTAATAGAGGTGGTTGTGAATGGGAATCTCCCCGCCGGGGCCGATGGTGAAGAAGCGCAGGCCATACTCCGGCGCTCCTTCCGGCCCGGCCTGGGACAGCCAGCGGATCCATACGTCTTTCACTGGCAAAGGCTTCCCTTTATAGGGAAAGGCGCCAATTTTCTGATCTTGTTTGTCATTTACGTTCATTACAATCATGGTTTCCATCCTTTCCAGGCTATATTTTTATTAAAGAAGCTGACTCTTGATCTGGTCTATGAAATAGCGAACATGGTCTTCCATCAAGTGCTTTCCCCTTTCCGCATCCCTTTTCCCCAGGGCATTATAAATTTCCTGCAATTGCTGCAAGATAGACGTGATGGGGATCGTATCAATTAGCGCGGAAATCCAGAGACGGGCGCAACGGCTGTGGAGGTTTTCAAGGATTTCCTGCAGGATCGGATTCTGGGCCGCCTGGTAAATAATCTCGTGAAAGCGGGTATCGACCTCGATGAAGGAACGATGCCCTCCAGTTTCCTTCAAGAGGGCATCCGATTTGCTGATGAGCGTTTTTAATTCTTCGAGTTTATCGGCGGTAATGCGTTTGGCGGCAACCTCTCCGGCTAAACCCTCCAGCTTAATTTTAACCTCGAAAGCGCAGCGAATCTCGTTGATGTCAACTTCAGAAACATAAGTCCCGTAGCGGGGAATTACGGTCACCAACTTCATCTCTTCTAATTTTGTAATAGCCTCTCTTAAGGGCGTGCGGCTTACTTTGAATTCTTCACAAAGCTCCTTCTCCAGAAGAAGTTTCCCCGGAGGATATTCCATATAGACGATCCGGTCTCTTAAGACACCAAAAATTCTATCATGAAGGAGATTTTTAGGAATAACCATTTTGAATTAGCCAAAGAGATCACAGAGTTTTTTAAGACATGATTAATAAAAAGCAAAGGATAAGTGTCAAGTGTCTAAAATGATCCCGCCGCAGGCGGGGCTAAAGTTAAAAAAATTTCCTATACAATTAAATTAATAAAGTATTTTTATAAAATAATTTAAAATATATTTATAGTATACTTTACATATTTTTAAAACTATGTCAAGGAAATTTTTTGAAAAAAAATCACCCTGCTGGGTAATCCATAAGTAAAGGGTTACTAAGTCTCTATGCTTTTTCCGCGACCTTGCGCGGAAAAAGTGGCCCGCCTCAGGCGGGCAGCGAAAAGGCCTGAAATCCCCCTAACCCCCCTTTGGCAAAGAAGCTGTGAAAAAATTGAAATATTCCCCCTCACCCTACCCTCTCCCGCGGGGGGAGAGGGTAAACATATTGAAATAGATAGAGAAATTCCCTCCCCCTTGATGGGGGAGGGACAGGGTGGGGGTGAAAATGGGGAAGGGGGGATTTATCGGCAGACATTTCCTCTTACAAACGAGGCTCTTGCAAAAGTATTTTTTTTTGATTCGACAAGCTTGTCCTGAGCGAACCGTTCACCCTTCGAGAACCTCAGGGCGAACGGTGAGTCGAAGGGCTCACCACGAACGGAAAAACTAAATAATTTCAACCTAAGCCCGTTCACTCTGAGCCTGTCGAAGGGTAAATTACGGACTTTTGCAAGAACCTCAAACATGTTTGTATTAATGAGGCGCTAAGCGCCTAAGCCGCATCCCCCTAAATTACCACGATATCGGCTGTGAAATTGCCGGCAAGTTCTGCTGCGGCACCTGAAATCGGCAAATATTTATAAGTTGTTCCGGAACGAACATCGTTTTTTTTATACTGTCTGAATTGCAAGGCCAAGCCCATTTGAATTTGACTAAAAAATTAATTCCAATTATATTTAAAAAGCTTTGGGTTCCTGGACAAGAAAGTAAGGAGAAGGATATTTTAACATGATTGTTTTACATGCCGGAGTTTTTAGGGGAGATTTTCTTCTTTGGGGTGAAATTCCTCTGACACCTGAGGCTCCTCCAAAACCGAAGCGTAAGCGAAAGGGTGTTTTGAGGACACCCGCTGACTTTAAGGAACCTCTTCCCTATGATGCTGGAGTAGAAGGACTATCCACCGCTCTTAGTACAACTGAATTTAATTTCACAGTCAATAAGCGATCTATCGAATCCATAATCATCTGGCTGCCAACAGTTGGGTCCAAACCGATCCCTTCCAGTCCCTTGATTGCTGAACATTCAAACCCCACGGATAAAGCTACCCTTACTCCCTGGATGGTGACCGCCCTCCCTCTTTCCAGCGAAAAGACAGTGGAATTCCTCTGCGCTTGTTTGGGCAAGCAGACTTTGGCGCCAGGAGTCATCGTAGGTAAAGACCTTGGTTTTTGGGCGCAGGCTATGCGCTTCGCCGGGGCCCTCGTGGCCAGGCAGCAGTTCCTTCCCGGAATTGCTGAAGAGAAAGGAACCTATTCAGCCGGGTGGAAACCGTTGATTTACGGGCCCGACGCTGACCGTCTGGCCAGCCTTGCCCAGGCGATGCCCGCAGTCTCACGGGCGATGGTACGGCTGGAAGGAAACAAAAGCATATCCTCGGACAAACCTCCAGAACCATCTTCAGCATCTGCGCTCACTCATTTTATAGATAAAATAGTCGATTCTCTCGTCCGCCCTACGAATTTTGCAATGAACAAGAGCGGCTCAGGGAAGACTCCGGCCTCCTTCGCCAGCCTTCATGACCAGTGGTTGCACGCCTTGCGCTCTTGGCCGGGTATTATGGTGGGCGATCCGGTGGAGCTGGCTCGGTTTGTAGCCCAGGTAAAAGAGTGGCAACGTCCCCTAACCACTTCGGCCGCTACACCCTTCCGGTTATACTTCCGCCTTGAAGAACCCAATGGGAAAGGGGAAACTACCGAGATAACCAGGGAGGCGCAAGATTCCTGGTATGTCCGGTACCTGCTGCAGGCCGCTCACGATCCCAGCCTGCTTATATCTGCGCAAGAAGCATGGAAGTTAAAAGACGGGGCAAAGAAAAGAGGAAGGGATGGCTTGTCTCTGTTCCAGGCTGGGGGCAAGGTCCGCGAATACCTGCTGTTGTCCCTCGGTCAGGCTGCGGGGATCTGCCCGCGAATCGAGGCCAGCCTGGCCAAATCCAAACCGGAGGGTTATAAACTCGACAACACCGCTGCCCATGAATTTCTTACCCAGAAGGCGCTTGCTCTGGAACAAGCCGGCTTTGGCGTAATGCTGCCGGCTTGGTGGACGGGCAAGGGGACAAAGGTTCGCCTGACTGCTCGGGCCAATGTGCCGGCCCCAAAGATGCAAGGCGGCAGCGGACTTTCCCTCGAAGAAATCATGCATTTTGATTGGGAAATAGCCCTGGGGGGCGAGAAGCTTTCCCTGGAGGAGCTTAAGGCTCTGGCCAGACTCAAAGCTCCCCTCATCAGGCTACGGGGTCAGTGGGTCCAGGTAAACGCCGCGGAGATCGAAGCAGCGCTGGCCTTGTGGCGGAAGAAAGGCGCGGGCCAGGCAACTGTCCGCGAAATTGTCCGGATGGCCTTAGGATCGGGAAAAATTCCCGGGGATATTCCCCTCGCAGGAATCACGGCGACAGGATGGATTTCCGATCTTCTGGCCGAATTAGAGGGGCGAACTCCCTTCCAGGAATTACCCGTGCCTTTGGGGTTTCGAGGCGTCTTACGCCCCTATCAAGTTCGGGGCTATTCCTGGCTGGCCTTTTTGCGGCAGTGGGGTCTGGGAGCATGCCTGGCCGATGATATGGGTCTGGGCAAAACCATCCAGATGCTGACGCTCATCCAAAAGGAATGGCAGGTGGACGGCCAAAGGCCGGTGCTTCTGATCTGCCCCACATCCGTGGTCAGCAACTGGCAGAAGGAAGCAGCCCGCTTCACTCCTGACCTGCCGGTCATGGTTCACCACGGCATAGCCAGGATGAAAGGGGAAGGTTTCAGGGAAAAGGCCATGAAGCACGCCATGGTCATCTCCAGCTATGCCTTGCTCCACCGGGACCTGGAAGTTCTGAAGGAGGTTCCCTGGTCGGGAGTGGCGCTCGACGAGGCCCAGAACATCAAAAATCCGGAAACCAAGCAGGCCAGGGCTGCCCGGGCGTTCAAGGCCGATTATCGCATCGCCCTCACCGGCACACCGGTGGAGAATAATGTCGGGGACCTATGGTCAATTCTGGAATTCCTCAACCCCGGATTTCTTGGTTCCCAGGCTGATTTCAAGAGATCTTTTTTTATCCCTATCCAGGCTGGCCGGGACCCGGAGGCCATGGAGAAGTTAAAGCGGCTCACCGGGCCGTTCATCCTTCGCCGGCTCAAAACGGACAAATCCATCATCGCCGATCTCCCCGAGAAGATGGAAATGAAAGTCTTCTGCCCGTTGATGAAAGAGCAGGCGTCCCTTTATGAAGCAGTGGTGAAAGAGACCATGAAAGCGCTCGATGGGGCCGAGGGCATGAAGCGTAAAGGCCTCGTTCTGGCGACCCTCTCTAAACTCAAGCAGGTCTGCAACCATCCGGCCCAGTTTCTGGGGGACAATTCACCCCTTCCGGGGCGATCGGGGAAACTGGCCCGTTTGACCGAAATGGTGGAAGAAATGATCGCCGTGGGCGACCGGGCCCTGGTTTTCTCCCAGTTTGCCGAGATGGGTGAAATCCTTAAGCGGCATCTGCAAGAGACTTTCGGCCGGGAAGTGCTCTTTTTACACGGGGCAGTTCCCAAGAGCCACCGAGACCGTATGGTCGAACGCTTCCAGGGTGAAGAGGATGGCTTGAATATATTCATCCTTTCCCTCAAAGCCGGGGGCACGGGCCTGAACCTGACCCGGGCCAGCCATGTGTTTCACTTTGACCGCTGGTGGAATCCCGCTGTGGAAAATCAAGCGACCGACCGGGCCTTCCGCATCGGGCAGACCAAGAATGTCCAGGTGCGAAAGTTTCTCTGTGCGGGCACTCTGGAAGAAAAAATAGATGAGATGATCGAGCGAAAAAAAGGGATCGCCGAAAAAGTGATCGGGACGGGCGAAGGCTGGCTGACCGAGCTTTCCACCGCCGAACTCAAAGACCTTTTCTCCCTGAGAAGGGAAGCCATAGGAGAATAGCATGGGCCGCTGGGGTTATTTCGATTTTTTTGCGCCATCCATTCCCCGGAAAACCAAAGGAGGCATCAAAGCCCAGTCCCAAAGGGGAACTTTCGGGGAAAGCTGGTGGGCCAAACGCTGGATTGCCGTGCTGGAGAGCTTCAACATTGGCGCGCGGTTAGGCCGGGGCCGTTCTTATGCCCGCAGCGGCCAGGTTCTTTCCGTTGAGATCGAAAAGGGCCAGGTAAAAGCAAAAGTTCAGGGATCCCGGCCCAAACCTTATGAGGTCTCGATCCATATAAAGGCAATTACCCCTTCCGACTGGCAAAAGCTGGCCAGGGCGTTGTCCCGTCAGGCGATCTTTACAGCGAAGCTTTTAGGCGGAGAGATGCCCCAGGATATAGAGAGAGTTTTTAAAGATGAAGGTTTGTCGGTTTTCCCCGAGAAATTGAAAGATCTACAGACGAACTGCTCTTGCCCGGACTGGTCCAACCCTTGCAAGCACATTGCCGCTGTCTATTACCTTCTGGGCGAAGAGTTCGACCGCGACCCATTCTTGATCTTCAAACTCCGCGGGATGGCCCGTGATGAGCTGCTCAAGATATTGAGCCTGCCTGCCCAAAAAAATATCAAAGAGAAAGTGCGGCCCAAGCCATCACCCTCCCGGGAGCAAGGAGAAATGGGCCTGCCGTCTGAGCCGCTGACTTCGGAGGCCGCTGACTTTTGGAATGGCGGAAGTTTACCTGAGGATTTTTGGGGTGAGGTGCAAATCCCGCCGGTTTCGGCAGCTCTGGTTAGAAGACTGGGGAAATTCCCCTTCTGGCGGGGGGAAGAGTTTTTATTAGAGGCCATCGAGCCGATATACTCCAGCGCAGCCACCCAGGGGATGGGAGTATTTCTCGGCGAAAAAAATAGCCCGGGGCATCCTCAAAAGTAGTTCGGTGAAGAAGACGGAATATACTGGGGCGGAGCCAGTTGTCTTGCCAGGGTTTTGGTGAGGGCATCCACTCCTGCCTTTGAAGGACCATATCCCGGTGCAGATGTAATATCTCCCATCTTTCCTGCGATGGATGAGACGTTTACGATCTTTCCATAGCCCTGCGTTTTCATGGCCTCAACGACGGCTTTAGAACAATTGAAGGTTCGTTTGAGGTTGACTTCAATCACCCGATCCCAATCCCCTTCGGACACGGTTTCAATTGTTCCTCTCCGGATGATCCCGGCATTGTTGACGAGGATGTCAATCCGGCCAAACGCCTTATAAACCTGGTTCACCATCTCCACGACACCAGGGCTTTTAGTGATGTCACAAGAGACGGCAATGGCTTCTCCTCCGTTATTTACGATCTCATGCTCAAGAATTTGCAATTTCTCTTTATCCACGTCAATAAGAACAACCTTCGCGCCCTCTCGGACAAAGGTTAGGGCAATCGCTTTGCCAATTCCTCTTGCAGCTCCAGTGATAATCCCCACTCGATCTTTTAATCTCATTCTTTTCCGCCTTTCTTACTCCGAACTACGAACTCCTGACTCTAACTGAACTTTGATGGCTTCGTAAAAAGTCGTCACTCCGGCCTGCCTGTGCCTGGCAGACAGGTGAAAACCGGAGTCCAGAGTATTTATAACCCTTTGAAAAGACTGGATCCCGGCTGGAGTTTACCCCGTACTTGATACGGGGCCGGAATGACAAAAATAGGGCAAAAAAGACTTTTTACGAGATCATCAACTTTGATAGTAGGATTGAATTAAAGTTATCCTGTTTTTATTAGTAGACTTTTCCGAATATCAAATTCGGAAGGAACAAAACAATGTCAGGCAAAAAAATGAGCATTATTACTAAAAGCACTACAGCTACCAGGAACGGTATAGATTCTTTTATATACTCCTCTACAGGACAATCCATGATGGAACAAACTGTAAACATGGATATGCCTACGGGCGGGGTTACAAGCCCCATTACAACCATCAGCATCATAATAAGTCCAAAATGCACGGGGTCAATGCCCACTTGACTTACCATGGGCAGGAGTATCGAGGTAAAAAGCAATATAATTACCACGCTTTCGATGAACATGCCGGCGATAAAGAGAGTTCCGATAATTATGAGCAGTAATATCTTAGGGTTTTTGGTTATTCCGAGCATAAATCCGGCAAATGCGTCCCCTATCCTTTCATAAGCGAGGCCGTAACCAAATATTCCCGACAAGGCAATTATGAACATTATCGAACCAATGTCCACGATGGTGAACTCAAGTGTTCTTTTAAACTTTTCCCATGTCAGCTCCTTGTAGAAAAATACTCCGATTGCCAACGCATATACTGCGGCGAACGCGCCGGCTTCCGTCGGGGTAAACAGACCGAACCTTATTCCCCCTATCAATATAACCGGGAAAAGAAACGCCCATATACTGTCAACAAATGCCATCACCGCCTCTTTAAGGGAAGCTCGCTCCCTTTCGGGAAGATACTTTTTTCTCTTTGAGGTAATTGACACCGTAATCATCAGAAACACCATCATCAGAAGGCCGACAGGTATGCCAGCCGTAAAAAGCCTTCCTATGGAAACCTCGCCGATGCTCCCGTACAATATAAGCCCTATGCTTGGGGGAATTATTGCGGTTATCATGGCCGTAACGGCTATAATGCTGGCCGAAAAGCCCTTGGCGTACCCTTTTTTGGTCATGTCCGGCCCCAGGATGCGCGCTTCCATGGCGGCGTCGGCAATAGCCGAACCCGAAACTCCGCCCATCATGGTGCTGAGCACAACGCTAACCTGCGCCAGTCCGCCGCGCATATGTCCGGCGAGCACCGCCGCCAGCCTGATGAGTCTTTGGGTTAGGCCTGTTTCATTCATAAGGTTGGCGGCAAATATAAACAGTGGAATTGCCAGCAGCGGAAAGTTTTGCGTTTGCGAGAGAGCCAGTTGTATCGTCATTGTAAACGGCAGTTGTGGGTTCTGCAGGAAAAAGACAGCCCCGGCAATGCCTATGGCAAAGGCTACGGGCATTCCCATCACCAGAAAAATTATAAATAAGATAAGCACCAACTCCATCTTTCCCATCCTCCGTAACACTTTGGCTCTTTGCGAAAAGGTGGGGCGTAATAGCCAAGGGCTTCCATAGCCCGGAGCCAGGACGGCCCGCTTGGAATCATAAGGCGCTGATTTCTCCGTGGATGGGGCGGGGAAGATACCCCCCGGCTCCTCCGGAGGAAACGAATTTTGTTCCTCCTAGCCAAGCGGAAACCCGGCCGATGCTTCCGGCGCGTTCCGCCCTGGCCCCCGGCCTTCAACAAAGGCTTTCACCCCGTTTTTTCAAACCGCTTAATTGATAAAATCCCCCTAACATCGGTGACCTGCTTTAACCCTGTTCAAAATACATTCCAATTGTATCTTTCTTGAATAGACTGGCTCACCACTTTTGTAATTTTTCTTTGATTTTAAGCATTGTGGTTATCACCATAAGCGCCCCTCCTACGGGCACACTAAGCGTAACATAGGTATAGCTAAAACCCGGGATACCTTGAAAACTTCTAAACCTGGTAGTATAGGATAGCCACACTCCAAATCCTATAAGCGCCGCTAAAAAAATCAGTATTAAAATAAGATTGATTATTTCGATAAAATTTTTATTTTTTCCCGGCAGCTTGTTGATAAAGAAATCAACATTCATAAGTTTGTTGTTTCTCATGGCTACATCGGCGCCTAAGAAAGTGCACCAGGCAAAAAGACACACGGCTATATCCACTGACCAGTTAATGGGGTGACCCATGTATCTTGTAGATGCTGCGATGAATACTAATCCCACGAAGAACACTAAAAAAACCTTGATTACAAAAGTCTCGCCTTTGCAGATATACTCATATAGCTTTTTCATAATTAACCCTTTTATTGATGTACAGACGATAAACCGGCCCCTCAACCAGAGGAGGGACCGGTTTATCAATCAGCTTTACTATTTCTTTCCAAGTTCCTTATGGACTTTGTCCTTTACATCAGCAATTTTCAAAACCTCATAAGCTTTTTCTCCAGCCTTTCGGAAAGCTGCTAAATCGACATTATCTACAACTATCATCCCTCTCTTTATCAAGTCTGCCTTGACTTCTTTCTCTAACTTATCGATGATTAGCTTAGAGGTTTCCATTCCGGCTTTTTCACATTCTTCTGCCAGAATTTTTTGGTATTCAGCAGGCAAAGTATTAAACCACTTTGTGCTGACTAACTCATAATTAACAAGCATGATATGTCTTGTCTCACTCACATACTTAAGGACTTCATAGAAACGTCCAGCGGGTATGTTGTTATAGACCAGTTCCACTCCATCAATGACTTTTTGCTGTAGGGCTGGATACATTTCTCTAAACGGAAGAGCTACGGGGGTTGCCCCGAGAGCGCGCACAGACTCCTGCCATATGGGCGCAGGAGGAGTTCTGATGCGCAGACCCTTTAAGTCTTCCGGGGTTCTGATTGGCTTATTCGTAAAAAAATGTCTGTAACCCTGGACCCAGCTAAAAGATAGAATTTTTAACCCGTGTTTATTGGCCAGTTCGTCAAGCCAGCCCTTTACCGTTGGCATCTCCCGAAGTTTTGCCACTTCCTCAAGGGTCTCAGGAAAATACGGACCATTCATAATAGCTATCCCGGGAACATACATACCCATACGGGCTGAGTCGGTATTCTGCCCTATATTTGCGCCCGCCCTAATTTGCTCAATGATGTCTTCTTCAACGCCAAGTTGGGCGCTGTGAAAGACCTCAATTTTAAGGCCGCCTTTTGTTTTCTCCTCAACATTTTTTGCCCATTTCTGAAATCCCGGGTGATAGGGTTCTGTTGGACCCAACACGTGGTTAAACTTTAAAACAAACTTAGCCTGCGCCTGCGCCGTTGGGCAAACGACCGCTAAGGACAAAACCATTATCGTTGCCAATAGAATGATTCTTTTCGCATTCTTCATATAGATCTCCTTTCATAGATTGTTTTGCTATTCGGAACTTGTCAATGCGACTTTACGGCCGGATATTATGCCTTGGGATCGTTATCGTTATTGCCCTCCTTTCTGTCTGTTGTCTTGCTGCATTGTCGCAGCGCTATCAGTCACTCGGTGCCCCCCGGCGACTTTTCGCTCATCTTTCCCGTGGATCCGTGTCCGAGGCGCGCCGAAAGATCGGCAGACACGGCAGCAAGCGCCTGGCGGATTTCCGCCAGCCGCCGATAGGGTAAATGGGTTTTCGGGCCTACGATGCATAGTGCGGCACGAACCTCTCCGGAATGGTCTCGGATAGGCGTGGCGATGCAGCGGATGCCCTTAATATGCTCCTCGTCGTCGATAGCAGAGCCGGTCGCCCGGATGCGCGCCAGCTCCCGGCGGAAGGCGGTGGGTGAGGTAATGGTCTTGGCCGTCTTCTTCTCAAAGACGGTGCGACTGATGATGCCTTCGAGTTCTTGTTCGGGCAGCCATGCTGCCAAAGTTTTGCCTACGGCCGTGCAGTAAATCGGTCTTCTGGCGCCGACCTCCTGGACGACGCGCACGGGACCTTCAGTCTCGCGCTTGGCTATGACAGTCACGACACCGTCCCGCAGGACCGCCAGACTGGTGCCTTCGCCCGTACGGCTACTCAACTCGTTTAGAAACGGCATTGCTATCTCGGCAAGCTGCTCCTTGGTCCAGGCGCGGCCCGTGAGCCGGAAGAGTTTGGGCCCGAGTGTATAAGTCCGTGCGTCACCGTCCTGAACGAGATAGCCGAATTCAAGGAGCGCACGGAGGAGATGGTGGGCGGTACTCCGGGCCAACGAGGTCTTGCGGGCGATCTCGGCAAGAGTCGCGGAGCCGTCAATGGCCGCAATTGTTTCGATGATCCGTAGCCCGCGTTCGAGGGATTGATGAGTTTTGTTCGATTTCATGAAGTATCTCGTTGTTTCATATTACCAAACAAGCTGAAGTATTTTATTTCACAGAGTGAAACATGTCAAATAAAAAATCACCCTGCTGATAATCCTTCAGGGAGAGCTTTTTATTTCTACCAAATATGTCATTCCGGTGAAAACCGGAATCCAGGAAGTTATTGAAAACACTTGATTCCGGCTTCAGCCGGAATGACAATTTATTGATTTTTTTTAATAAAATTCAAAGGCCTCTCAGGGAAGGGTGGGGTTTCCGGATGAAAACTATTTATAGATGGCCATTTCGCGCGGGGTCCGGGTTTCTCTGGCAAATAGCCGGGATGCCAAAATTCTAATTTCGCAGCACGGAATTCAAACCTTTGCAGACCGCAGATTGTAGATTGAAAAAATAAAAACTTCAATCTGAAATCTCAAATTTGAAATTAGCTAAAATTTTGAATTTCGAATTTTTTTTAGTACGCCGTGGCGGATCGATATTCGAATTTCGAATTTTCGTAACACTTTAGCTCTTTGAAAAAAGGTGTGTTGTAAAGGCCAGGGGATTCCAGGGGCCGGGGGTCAGAGCGGAACGCTTGGAATCATAAGGCCCTTATTTCTCCGCATATGGGGCGGGTAAGAACCCCCGCCTCCTCCGGAGGAAAAGATCTTCTGTCTCGCGGCCAAGCGGAACCCCAACCGATGCTTCCGGCGCGTTCCGCTCTGACCCCCGGCCCTCAACAAAGGCTTTTATACCATTTTTTCAAATCGCTAAACTGTTACGAATTTTCTTATTCACCTTTTTGGTTCTGGCTATGCCGGGTTAGGGATGTTAGATTTTGAGCCAGCAGGGCCGCGCCCAGAGCGCCGATGATCTGGGGTTCGGAGGGGACGAAAAGCTTTACTCCGAGCCTCTCTTCCAGGGCCCGGACCACGCCTTCGTTTTTGGCAACTCCCCCGGTAATGGTGACCCCTTCCTCCACTCCTACCCGACGCACCATTCCCATGATCCGGTCGGCAATGGCGTCGTGCAGGCCGCGGATGATCACTTCTTTAGGCTGATTTTCTGCAATCAAAGAAATGACCTCGGTTTCGGCGAAGACAGTGCACATGCTGGAAATCTTGATCGAGCGCTTTGCGCTATGGGACAGCCTTCCCAGGTCCTCCAGCTTGACCTCCAGGGCGTGGGCCATGACTTCCAGGAAACGCCCGGTTCCGGCGGCGCATTTGTCATTCATCTGAAAATCGACGTTGCGCCCCCTCTCGTCCAGACGGATGACCTTGCTGTCCTGGCCGCCGATGTCAATAACCGTGCGCGTCTCCGGGTGGACATGGAATGCTCCCCGGGCGTGGCAGGTTATTTCCGTGATCGTCTTCGTGGCCGAAAAAAACGACGCCCTGCCATACCCCGTAGTTACGATGGCCGCCAGATCTTCTTGCTTGAGATTGGCTTGGCTAAGGGCCGCAGCCAGCGAGCGGTCCGCTGCCCTCCGGCTGTTCGCCCCCGTGGGCAGAATCGACGAACTCAGGATTTGGCTGTCTTGCAAAATCACAGTTTCCGCCGTGATCGAACCGATATCAATGCCTGCGACAATCATAAAAGGTTTGGCCTTGAGGTAAGATTTTTTTTGGAGTATAGTACCCTCCAGCCAGAAAAACAAGTGGATATTCCCGGGAAAAAGATGTCAGAGGTCAGGAGACAGAATTTAGAATATGGTAACACTTTAGGTCTTTGAAAAAAAGTGTGTCACCAGGGCCAGGGGATTCCAGGGCCCGGGGGCCAGACCGGCCCGCTTGGAATCATAAGGCACTGATTTCTCCGTGGATGGGGCGGGGAAGATACTCCCCGCCTCCTCCGGAGGAAACAGGCTTTTATCCTCGAGAATAAGGGGAAAACCCAACCGATGCTTCCGGCGCGTTCCGGCCTGGCCCCCGGGCCTAAACAGAGGCTTTACCGCCATTTTTTCAAAACTCTAAACTGATACAGAATATGAAAGAAAGCATCTCTTCTGAATTCAGTCTCCCGACTCTTGTCTCCTATTTTTTCCTGATTGCTAAACGCTGATCGTTGTATTAAGGATTAAGGAGCTTGCCATGGATTTCCATCTCACGGAAGAGCAAAAGATGACCCAAAAAATGGCCAGGGACTTTGCCGAAAAAGAGCTAAAACCAAGGGCCGCTGAAATTGACGCCACCGGGATTCATCCCTTGCCCGCGCTGAAAGCCATGGCCGAACTGGGAATGATGGGCATGAATATCCCGGCGGAATATGGGGGATCTCAAGCCGGGGTGGTAAGTTACAGCCTGGCTATGACCGAAATCAGCAAAGCCTGCGCCGCTACTGCCGTCACCATGTCCGTAACCAACATGGTAGCGGAAGTAATCAACGCTTTTGGGAATGAGGAGGCCAAGTCCGCTCATATTCCTAAAATTTGCAGCGGGGAATATTCCTGCGGAGCCTTTGCCCTGACGGAATCCACGGCCGGCTCAGACCCTGCTTCCATGAAATCCAGCGCAAAGCTTAAGGGAGACCATTATGTCCTGAACGGTTCCAAGACGTTCATCACCAGCGCCGAACACGCCGGGGTCTTAGTGGTATGGGCCAAGACGGATAAGGCTGCCGCAGCCAAAGGCATCAGCGCTTTTCTGGTGGGAAAAGGACATCCTGGATTTATCGTCGGCCGGCATGAGGAAAAAATGGGTCAGAGGGGATCCCCCGTCAATGAAATCATCATGGAAAACTGTTGCCTGCCCCGGGGAAGTCTTTTGGGTCAAGAAGGCGATGGTTTCAAGATTGCCATGATGGCTCTGGATGGAGGGAGGATCGGTATCGGTTCCATGGCCGTGGGCATCGGACTGGCGGCCATCGAATATGCAACGGAATACGCCAAAAATCGTATCCAGTTTGATCAACCCATCGCCTCGTTCCAGGCCATCCAGTGGATGATCGCCGACAGCTTTACCGAGCTGGAAGCAGCCCGGTTGCTGGTTTTACGGGCCTCTTTTTTGAAAGAGAAAGGGCAACGCTTTACCCGGGAAGCTTCCATGGGCAAGCTTTTCGCCGCGGAAACAGCCAATCGCGTCTGTTACAAAGCTCTGCAGATGCTCGGGGGGTATGGCTATATGAAGGAGTATCCGTTGGAACGTTATACCCGCGACTGCCGGGTCACCACGATTTATGAAGGAACTTCCGAAATTCAGCGTTTGGTCATCGCCCGGGAAATTTTGGGGCTAAAATAAAGGGTTCGAGTGGTCCAGGGGTCAAGTGAAATTAAAAAAATTTCCCTCGAACCCTGGAACCCTGCTTTTATATCGCTTCTTTCACCTCCTTCAGCATCTTGAATTTACCCTTGGCCTTGGCCGCCTCCAGAAGCTCTTCCAACCATTGGGTCAGGATCATTTCCTGCTTTTGTTGGATAAGGGCCCGGCGGAAATTCTCTTTTTGGGAAGTGAATTGGGCCTGATCGATCTCCTTGATTTCCTTCAGGCGAAAGATGACATACTGTCCATTATGAAATACGGGGCTCTCCGCATAGGGAGTCTTCAGACTGAGCGAGGAAATAGCTTTCCGCAACTCTTCCGCAGCGCCCATCTTGGGGGGGCCCGCGCCCCTTTCAAAGGGGCCCGTCTCTTCCACCTTGAACTTCTCCTGCAGGGCCAGCGATTTTAGATCAGCGCCCTTCTTTAGCTTTTCCAAAACCTCTTTGGCCCTGGTTAAGGCTTGCTCCTGCTGTTTTTCGCGGCGCAGGGCCTCGGAAACCCGTCCTTCCACTTCTTTCAATTCAGGGGCGCGCGCCTCCTGTTTTTCCACAACATGAAAAACGGCAAATGTTTCTCCCACCCGCAGAACAGGGCTGATGTCTCCCTTGCTCATGGAGAGGGCGGAGTCCTTTAGTTTGGGGTTCAGGTCGATCTTGTCGTCGGCTGAAAAAAAGCCGGTCTCTTTAATTGTCAGGTTTTTCATTCTGGCAAAACCATCCATCTGTTTTTCTTTCAAGCCGAAAGCGTAGGCCTGATCCGCTTCATCGTGGGCCAGGTCCCTGGCTTTGCGGGTCCGCAGCAGAGACAGTATCTGTTCCTTGACTTTTTCCAGCGGTTCGGTCCTGGCTTCCTGGATCTCATCGACTTTGACAATATGCAGCCCATAAGCGGTTTGGATAATGTTGCTGATGCCGCCCGCTGTCAGGGAAAAGGCCGCCTCCTCGAATTCGGGCACAACCTGCCCGCGGCTTATGTACCCCAGATCCCCGCCGCTATTTTTTGTCCCGGGGTCATCGGAATGTTGTTTGGCAAGCTTAGCAAATTCTTTTCCTTTAAGAGCGTCCTCGCGGATGGCCTCGGCTTTTTTTCGGTCCTGGGCCAGAACCTCGGGATTTTTGGGATCTGTTTTGATGAGGATATGGCGCACCTTCACTTGTTTGGGCTGACCGAATTTTTCCTGGTTGTTCTGATAATAAGTCTCTATTTCCTTCTCGTTGACCTGCACCTGCTTGGCATAATCCCTGGGTTCGAACAGGAGATAACGGATATTTACCCTGGGCGGAATTTTGAAGGCCTCCCGGTTCTTAGAAAAATACCCTTTTACTTCATCGGGAGTCAGGGAGATTTCTTTGAAGTCTGCAGGATTAAGGTAAAGGGCGTCCAGATTCACTTTCTCGAAGTGATCCCGGTAGGCCTCCAGGACTTCCCGATCCGAAACTTTGGCCGAGGAAACGATCAGGCCTTGCATCTTAGCAAGCAAGAGCATTTGCCCCTGGTTGGCTTCGAATTCCTTGGCAGTCATGCGGATGCGCTGGAGGGCGCGCAGGTAGGCGTCCTTATCAAAGTGGCCTTCCTTCTGGAAGGCCGGGTGGTTCTGGATGGTGGCTTGAATCTCTTCTGGAGCTACCTTCAAGCCCAGGCGGCGCGCTTCTTGGGACATCAGAACTTTATTGATTAAATCTTTCAGCGCCCGTTCCTTTAGCCCTAATTTTTTGGCCATCTCCTCGTTGAACCTTTCGCCGTAAATAGACCGGTACCGATCCATCAGGTTCTGATAATAGGTTCTGACTTCGGAAATGGTGATGGTATAATCCCCGATCTTGACCAGATCTCGCTCCTGGCCCTCACGGGGGGTCCAGATTCCCCAGAAAATAAAAACAACAACTATAGCTCCCAGAGCTACCTTGATCATCCAGGACTGGGCGTGCCGTCTCATGAAATCGAGCATGCTTCATCTTCCCCTTTCAGCAACGATACCCACCATCCTAAATGACCCCCGGGGAAAAGGCAAGGCAAATTTTTTCTTTATTTTCTTGCTCCAGCCATTTAATTTTGTTAGTATAATTTTTCGATTTGGCCCCGAATTTCAGGTTTTTTTTGAGGGGGTATATTCCCCCCCTTTTCCGGGGGCGTCAAGAAAGATGGTTTCGTAAAAAGTCCATCTGCGGCGTTGCGCTTCACCTTCGTCGTTGCAGTGTACCTGTAAATACGCTTCACTCCTCAGGTTTTGCGCGCCTTGCATCTGGAGCTTTTTACGAAACCATAGTTCTGATGACTTTTTACGAAATCGTCAAGAAAGGAGCCGGTGAATGATCTTCGATTCCATCCTGGGCCTCTTCTCCAACGATCTGGCTATCGACCTGGGGACTGCCACGACTTTAGTTTACGTTAAAGGCAAAGGGATTGTCCTTTGTGAACCTTCGGTAGTTGCTATCCGTAAGGATTCCAGAGGGGGACGGAAAATCCTGGCGGTTGGCAAAGAAGCGAAGCAGATGCTTGGCCGGACGCCGGGGAACATCGTAGCCATCCGTCCCATGAAGGATGGAGTCATTGCCGATTTTGATATTACCGAATCCATGCTGCGCTATTTCATCGCCCAGGTTCATAAAGGCCGGACTCTGGTAAGGCCCCGTATCATCGTTTCGGTGCCTTCGGGAATCACCGAGGTGGAAAAAAGAGCGGTGCGCGAATCTGCCCAGTCCGCCGGAGCCCGGGAAGTTTACCTGATCGAAGAGCCCATGGCCGCGGCCATTGGCGCGGGGCTTCCGGTCAGCGAGCCCTCGGGGAATATGATCGTGGACATAGGCGGAGGCACTTCGGAGGTAGCTGTGATTTCTCTCGCGGGGATCGTTTACAGCCAGTCGGTCAGGGTGGGCGGCGACAAGATGGACGAAGCCGTGGCCCAGTTTATCAAGCGCAAGTATAACCTTTTGATAGGGGAACGAACCGCGGAGAATATCAAGATTCAAATCGGCACGGCTTATCCCGAAGAAGAAGTGAGGACCATGGATATCAAAGGGCGGGATCTTGTGGCGGGCACCCCCAAGGTTTTGCAGGTTAACTCCGAGGAAATACGCGAGGCGCTTACGGAGCCCACCAAGGCCATCCTGGACGCAGTCAAGATCACTTTGGAGCGAACTCCCCCGGAGCTGGCCGCCGACATTGTGGACAAAGGGATCATCCTGGCCGGCGGCGGGTCCCTACTGAGAAACCTGGATGTTCTCCTCCGGGAAGAGACCGGCCTTCCCGTTACCATAACCGAAGACCCTCTTTCGGCGGTCGTTTTGGGGTCGGGAATGGCTTTGGACGAACTCGCCCTCCTGAAAGAAGTGACCATAAAATCCTGAGAGTCACTCCGGAAGATGGAGGGCCGGTCAGCGTTGGAACGGGATGATAATGGATTGGCTGAAACGCTTCCGTTTTCTTTTTGCTGTTCTGCTCTTGATCTTCCTGGCTGTCCTCATCCTCACCTTGAATATCAGAAGCGACCCGGAACCTTTCCTGGTCAAGAAGGTCATCATGCAGATCTCTTTCCCCCTCCAGCAAAAAGCCCAGGGGTTTATCCTCTGGCTGCGGGGAGTTGGGGAACGTTATGTTTTCCTCACCCGGGTGCAGCAGGAAAATCTGATTCTTAAGCGGACAATCAGCGCTCTGCGTGAAGAGAACAACCGCTTAAAGGAAACCATCCTGGCCGAAGCGCGTTTGCAAAAACTGCTTCCCTACCAGTCTCAGCACCCCTCCCCGGCCATCGTGGCCCATGTCTTCTCGCGGGACCCCTCGAGCTGGTTCAAAACCCTGCTGGTTGACAAAGGAGAAAAGGAAGGGGTAACCAAAGACATGGCCGCGGTTGTTGCCGATGGAGTGGTGGGGCGGATCATGGAAGTTTCCCCAAGCACTGCCAAAGTACTCCTAATCACCGATCCCAACAGCGCGGTGGACGTGATCGTGCAGCGCTCCCGCGCCCAGGGGATCATGGAAGGGAAAGTGGAGGAGTTTTGTGTCCTCAAATACGTCCAGAAGAGTGAAGACATCCAGGAGGGCGATAGAGTAATCACTTCCGGCCTGGGCGGAATTTTTCCCAAAGGATTGGTGATCGGTACGGTTACTAAAGTGGAACGGAAACGTCCGGGTATTTTTCAATACATCGAGGTTACTCCCACAGTGGATTTTTCCAGGTTGGAAGAAGTCCTTATCATAGGCGGCCAGCCATGAAGATCAGGGGGATCGAAAAGAAAGACCGGCCGGCCCTGAAAACGACCCTCAAAGCCCAGGAGCATTTCCGGCCTGAGGAAGTGCAAGTCGCTCTGGAGCTTATCGACATAGCCCTTGCCAAGCCGGACCAGGAGGACTACATTATCAGCTTAGCCGAAGGAGATGATGGCGAAATCCTGGGATACATCTGCTATGGAAAAGCTCCCATGACCGATGCAGTTTATGACCTCTACTGGATTGTGGTCCATCCCGCATTCTGGAACCAGGGAACCGGCACATTCCTTCTTCGTCATGCGGAAAAAGATTTAATGCGGCGGCAGGCCCGCCTGATACTCATCGAAACCTCTTCCTTGCCCTCGTTTGCATCCCCCCGTGCCTTTTACCAGAAACATGGCTACAGGGAATTAGTTAGGGTGATGGATTACTATAGTGCAGGAGACCACAAACTGATCTTGGGAAAAACCATTACTCGCTTTTAATCGCAGGGGAGAGTTTCGGGTTATAAATTAGCCCCAGAGGGCACAGAGGTTTAAAAACGGGGATTAAGGATAAATAACGAATACGCGTTAATCGCCCAAAATTAATGAAGATGCTAAAAGGTGCCCAAAAGGAATTTCCTATGCAATCAGGTTACCCGTTGCGAGTTTTTAAAATGAAACATGCAACTTGATTGTATAGAAATTTCCTTTTTTCAACTTTGATGGTTTCGTAAAAAGTCGTCACACCGGTGAAAACCGGTGTCCAGAGATGTCGGAACATATTGAAAAGACTGGATTCCGGCTTTCGCCGGAATGACGAAAGAGCACAAATTACGACTTTTTGCGAGACCATCAACCTTAGGCGCTTTAGTAACTTAACTTGATTGTATAGGAATTTGCTTTTTTCAACTTCAGTTCCTCTATGCACTTGACATGTATTCTTTAACTTTTCTTAATCATAGTTTTAAAAACTCTGTGATCTCTGTGCCCTCTGTGGCTAATTTAAGTATTCTTTGGTAATAGTAATGTTCAAAAATTGGGTGGCCAAACTCAAAAATATCCACCGGGGCGAATCTATTTTTATGCAGCGGCCGTTGGGGTTGCAGACACGGATTACCCTTTTGGTAGCCATGATTGTGGTGAGCGTCCTGGTTCTTTTCTCCTACCTGGACCTCCGTCTAACAGAGCGTTCCCAGCAGCAACTGTTGCGGGAGAGGGCGATCTATGTGATCCGGGAAATCGATTCTAAAATTTACAGCATGAAGGACCTGGAAAATCTGGCCTTTTTAGAGGAGGAGATTGCCGGATGGATTTACACCCGCCCATCCATCAAATCCATCGATATATTTGTTTTCCACAAAGAAAGTTACAAAGTGCAGATCTCCAGTTCAGGGGAGACCGACCTTGACCTCACCTACCGGGAGCTGCAAGCCTTGAAACGTGACCGGGTTCTCTCTACTTTGAAAGAAAAAAATCAACAGGCTTGCTGGGAAATCCTTGCCCCCCTGCACGTGGGCCGGAAAGTCCTGGGCGGCATCCGCATTTATTCTTCCTTGGAAGAAGCCGAAAGCTTCCTGGCTCAAAAGCGCACCCGGACGATCTTTTTCACTTTAACCAGCGTGGCCATTCTCATTCTCATCCTGACCCTCTTTTTTAGCCGGGCGATCAACCGTCCCATCCAAAGATTAGTGCGGGCGATGTCCGAGGCGGAAGAAGGCAAGCTAAACGTAGAAGTGCCCATTAATTCCCGGGATGAACTGGGTCTTCTATCTGACCACTTTAACCGCATGCTTTCCCGTATCAGTCAGTTTAACGAAGAGCTAACCCGTCGCGTGGAATCGGCAACCCGCGAGCTTGCCCAGCGTAACGAAGAGCTGCGTATGGCCAACGAATCGCTCTTCCAGACCCAGCGACAGCTCGTCCAGGCCGAAAAATTATCCGCCCTGGGGCATATGGCTGCCACTATGGCCCATGAAATTGGCACTCCCTTGAATTCCATCTCCGGTTATATCCAACTTATGCTTACTGAGGGGAACGACTCAGAAGTGATGATCAGGCGCTTGAAGATCATTGAATCACAGCTCGAACGTCTGACCCAAACGATCCGTAATCTGCTCCATTCCACGCGCCAGCCTGCCCCAAAACTTCAGGCCCTGGATATCAATCAACTCCTGGAGGATGTCCTTAACCTCACTCAGCCGGGAATGTCCATGCGGGGAGTCCAACTGGTTCGACACCTGGATGCCTCCCTACCCCCGGTTTCCGGAGACCCCGGGCTTCTGCAGCAGGTGTTTCTCAATCTGATGAACAATGCTCTCGATGCCATGCCTAAGGGCGGTGTCTTATCTATTTCAACTTACCTTGCTGCCCCCCCTCCTCTGAATGGGCAAACCATCGAAGTGGTAGTCATCGACAACGGCACGGGAATGCCCGAGGAAGTGAAGCGGAAAGCCATCGAACCTTTCTTTACCACCAAGGAACCAGGAAAAGGAGCTGGCTTGGGCCTGGCCATTTGCGACGAGATTATCAGGGGTCATCACGGTAAACTCGTGGTAGAAAGCCAGGAAGGGCAAGGATCCACCGTTCGTGTGCAACTCCCTGTTTTTTACGCAGAGGTCGGATAAGCCCATGCCTTCCCAGATTTGCATACTTGTTGTAGATGATGATGAGGTCACCTGTAACCTTCTGGAGGAAGTTTTATCCAAGGAAGGGTATGCGGTCGATACGGCGCTTGACGGCCGGGCAGCCATCGATAAAGGAGGGAGTAGGCCCTACGACATCGTGCTCACCGATATCCGGATGATCGACGTCGATGGGATGGAAGTTCTCAAAGCCTACCGGCAAAAGAGCCCGGATACGATCATCATCATGATGACCGCTTTCGGGTCCATCGAAACAGCTATCCAGGCCATTAAAGAAGGGGCTTACGATTATGTAAGTAAACCTTTCAAACTCGATGAGATCAAGCTGACCATCCGGCGGGCTCTCGAACAGAAGCGCCTGTTGCAGGAAAATATCCTTTACCGCCAGGAACTCGTAACCAAATACAAACTGGAGAACATTGTCGGACGCAGCCCCCAAATGCTCCAGGTCTATAAGACCATTGCCCGCGTGGCCGAAAGCCGTTCCACTGTTTTGATTTTCGGGGAAAGCGGTACAGGAAAGGAATTGGTTGCCCGGGCCATCCATTTCAACAGCCCCCGTTCTTCCAAGCCATTTGTCGCCGTGGATTGTGGTTCTTTAGCCGAGACCCTTCTGGAGAGTGAGCTTTTCGGGCATGTCCGGGGGGCATTTACCGGCGCAGTTACCAGTAAGAAAGGTCTCTTCGAAGAGGCAGACAATGGAACTTGCTTCCTTGACGAAGTAGGGGACATCAGCCTTTCGATGCAGGCTAAACTCCTGCGGGTCATTCAAGAGCATGAGATCAAACGGGTGGGGGGGACGGAGACAATCAAGATCGATGTGCGCATCGTTGCCGCCACGAACAAAAATCTGGAAGAATTGGTTGCCGAGAAAAAATTCCGCGAGGACCTTTTCTACCGCCTTAACGTGGTTTCCATCTACCTTCCACCTTTGCGGGAACGGACGGATGATATCCCCCTTCTGGCCCACCACTTTTTACAGAAATTTGCCGAAGAAAATCAAAAACCTGTTTCCCGGATTTCCCCGGAGGCTTTAGATATTTTACTCCGTTACCAATGGCCTGGAAATGTGCGGGAGTTAGAAAATATTATTGAACGCGCCGTTACTCTTTCCCATCATTCCGTAATTCTCCATGAAGACCTTCCCCGCAGGCTTCGGACAGAAACTTATGCGGTTAGCGCCAGTTCTCTTCCTTCCCACATTCCTTTGTCCGAGCTGGAAAAGCTTTATATTAAAAAAGTGTTAGAGGAGACCGGTGGAAACAAGAAGAAAGCCGCCGATATCCTGGGAATTGACCGGCGCACCTTATATCGTATGGCTGCCCGCTACGGAATTAGCCTCAAACGATAAATGAGGCTAAATGCCACATCAACCAAACGCACCACAATTTCATAACAACTGGAAATTACTATTTTATTTTATTTGTCTGATAAAAGTGGGGCAATATTGTCTATTTTAAGGTTTTCCCAAAATTTTTTAAAACTCGATGACCAGCCCAAATATTTAATAACTACTTGATTTAACTATTGATTTAATTTTTAAGTAATATTCCCAATACTTAAAAGGTTATTGGTATCATTATTGCAAAATGGATATGATTAAAATGAAATTTTTTAACTATGAGATTCCAGAATAAAAAAATTTATTCTTTTTTAATTGGCATCCTTCTGATAGGCATTCTTACCCCTATAGGATGCACCTGGTTTAAATCTGAAAATGAGAAATTGAAGGAAGAAATAACGGATGTTAGCGCAGAGAATGAAAAATTACGGAAAGAACTAAACACTCTAAAGAGCGAAAATTCCCAAATGCATGTCCGCTTGGCTCAGCTTAACCTACAAATTGCCTCTCTGCACACCGAGATACAGAATCTGCAAAAAGACCTCGATACATTTAAAGCCCAGCTCAAGGGGGTAGAAAAAAAGGATAAAAAGACTTGAGAAATTAATTTGTCGTAGCAATCATTCCGCCCCCCTTAGACGGGGAGCGGCTGAATCTAAGAAATAAGGAGGTGAAATGAAAATGCGTAAATTGATTGCTTTGTTTGTTGCTCTGTTGTTTGCCACTTCCATGATGGTGGCCGCGGGTTGCGCGAAGAAAGAAGAGCCGGCCAAGCCAGCCGCCAAGCCTGCGGAACCGGCTAAGGCCCCGGAGCCAGCCAAGCCTGCGGAACCGGCAAAAGCTCCAGAGCCGGCTAAGGCCCCTGAGAAAAAATAGTTGTGAAAGAAACGACCTCACAAAGGCGTAAAAAAATATAAATAAAAAGGGGGTGAAATAGGATGAAGAGAATTCTGGTCGTTCTGGTTGCTCTTTTAGCAATGGTAGCTTTTGTCAGTGGAGCCGTAGCCCAGGACAAGAAAGCTGAAAAACCGGCTGCTGCCGCAGACAAACCCAAGGCCCCAAAAGCATTGAAGGCTTCAGGAACGGTGGCTGCGTATGAGGCCGGCAAGACGATCAAGGTGAAGGCAAAGGATAAGGAATTGGCTTTCGAAATCGCTGCCGACGCCAAGGTCAAGGGGGAAATTAAAGTAGGCGCCAACGTAACTGTAGCATACAAGAAAGATGGCGACAAGATGATCGCTACCGCTATCTCAGTGGCTGCCGAGAAGAAACCCAAGGCTGAGAAGAAAGCTGTGAAGAAAGAAGAAAAGAAATAACTTTCTTCAGCCCGCTTCGAAAAGGCATACCCCTGAAGCCAGGGGGTATGCCTTTTTTACTTTTATACCAGGCAACTGCTTTTCTTAAACCCTCTCTCAAAACGGAAAAACCACCTCTCAAAACAGTTTATTCTATAAAAAGCGAAAGGGTAACAAGGATGGCGTTCTTGCCCACCTTCACTTTTTGTGGTCAAGAATGATTTGTTATTGGATGATCCTTCCCAGGCACGGGGTTCGGGGCGCTTCGCTTGGCAGCATGAGGCGCTGGTTGTTTCATTGACGGGGCGGGAAAAGGCGCCCCGCCTCATTTTGCGGAGAAGCGGCTTTAAACTCTTGGAAGGGCTTTTCCCGGCCGATGCTGCCCGCGCTCATCGCCCCGAACCCCGTGCCACGAATAGGGATTCTGTAAAAGTGAAGGTGGGCAAGGGATGGCGTTCCCTTGACTTTCAAGGGGTTCTTGGCTATTATCAAAACAATTTGGTTGCCCATTTTTTCGGCAGAGAACGCTGCGAATCGCCATGCGCTTCGCGCCAGGCGCATAGCGTTTTTATTCTTTCCGCGATTTTAGCGGTGAAAATATTTAACACTGAGGAGTCTGTTTTGCAGATCAAAGGCATCCGGGGTTTCAAAGATATCCTTCCCGGGGAGGTCGAGAAGTGGCAGTTCGCGGAGAGCGAGGCCCGGAGGATTTTGGGCCTCTATGGGTTCTTGGAGTTGCGCATCCCCCTCCTTGAACGCACAGAGCTTTTTGCCCGATCGATTGGCGAGGCCACGGACATCGTTGGAAAAGAGATGTATACGTTTCTAGACCGCGATGGGGATTCACTAACATTGCGGCCGGAAGCGACTGCTTCGGTCATGCGGGCATATTTAGAGCATGGTCTGAACTTAAAAAACCCCGTAGGCAAATATTATGTTATCGGACCGATGTTCCGGCACGAACGCCCGCAGAAAGGGCGGTACCGTCAATTTCACCAGGTTGACGCTGAGATTTTAGGCGTTCAAGAAGCCTGGGCCGATGCGGAAATTTTAGTCATGCTGATGCGTTATCTGGAAGCTTTGGGAATTGAGAACCTCAGCCTGCAAATGAATTCTCTGGGATGCTCCCAGTGCCGCTCTCCTTATAAAAAAGAGATTCAAACCTTTCTTAAGACCAAAAAGAATTCGCTTTGCGAGGATTGCCAGAGGCGGCTGGAAACCAACCCTTTGCGGATTTTTGACTGTAAAAACGAAATTTGTCAAGCAGCCCTGGTCGAAGCGCCGGTGGTTTTAAACTTTCTCTGTCCCGAATGCCACGATCACTTTGAACAGGTAAAGACTCTCCTCGATGACCTCCACCTTTCCTATTCCTTAAACCACAGGATGGTCCGAGGATTGGACTATTACACTCGTACGGCTTTTGAAGTGGTTGCCGGCGAGCTGGGAGCGCAGAATGCCGTTTGCGGAGGCGGAAGATATGACGGGCTGGCGGAGGAGATCGGGGGCCCGGCCATTCCCGGCATCGGGTTTGCCATCGGGGTGGAGCGGCTGGTGATGCTCTTGCCGGAGGAAAAAAATTACTTCCGCTATCCCGATGTTTTTCTGGCTGCCTTAGGGAATGAGGCTAAACGGCGCGGGTTTGCCCTGGCCCAGGAGCTGAGGGACAAGGGAGTTTGGGCAGAGTTAGATTACGAGGGAAAAAGTTTAAAAAGCCAGATGCGCAAAGCAGATCGTCTGCAAACTCCTCTGGTCATCATCCTGGGAGAGGAAGAATTAAAGAAAAACCAGGTTATTATCCGGGACATGGCCACTAAAGTCCAAGAAGAAATTCCCATGGGGAGAATTGTTGACAGGATTAAAAATATAAAAGGAGTTAAAGCATAACTCGCAACCCGAAACTTGAAACCTGGTAACACTTTAGCCCTTTGAAAAGAGGTGGGGGGTAAGGTCAGAGGGAATCCATGGTCCGGGGGCCTGGGCGGCCCGTTTGGAATCATAAGGCGCTGATTTCTTCGCGGGTGGGGCGGGGAAAACGCCCCCCGCCTCCTCCGGCGGAAACGAGCGGGGTTCTTCGCGGCCAAGCGGAAACCCGGCCGATGCTTCCGGCGCGTTCCACCCAGACCCCCGGACCTCAACAAAGGTGGTAAAATCACTTTTTCAAACCGCTAAATTGATACGAAACCTGAAACAATCTTTGTAGTTTAAGGACGGAGATAAAAATTGGGCGAAGCATTGGGCGATTGGAAACGGACATGTTATTGCGGGGATCTTCGGGCAGAGCACATCGGGCAAGAAGTGACCCTGATGGGCTGGGTAAACCGCAGACGGGACCTGGGTGGTTTGGTGTTCATTGACCTAAGAGACCGGGAGGGAATCGCTCAAGTGGTTTTCAACCCCGAGTTTAGCCCCGGAGCCCACGCCAAAGCCGCTTCTTTGCGCCATGAATACGTCATCGCCGTTCAGGGAAAAATAGTCGCCCGCCCCGCTGGCACAGAGAACCCGGAATTAAAGACCGGCCTACTGGAAGTGCAGACCAGGGACTTGAAGGTGCTGAGCGAATCTAACCCCTCTCCCTTCCCCATTGATGAAGATACCGAAGTAGCGGAAAATCTAAGGCTGAAATACCGGTACCTGGACCTGCGCCGGCAAAAGATGCAAAAGAATCTTATACTGCGCGACCGGGCAGCCAGGGCGGTTCGAAATTATTTGCAAAGCCAGGGTTTTTTGGAAATCGAGACTCCTTTCTTGACCAAGTCCACCCCCGAGGGAGCCCGGGATTATTTAGTTCCCAGCCGGGTGAATCCGGGGCAGTTTTATGCCCTTCCCCAATCCCCGCAATTATTTAAGCAGCTTTTGATGATCTCTGGTTATGATCGTTATTTTCAGATCGTCAAATGCTTCCGGGACGAGGATCTACGGGCTGACCGGCAGCCTGAATTCACCCAGATCGACATTGAAATGTCTTTCATCGACCGGGAGGATATCTATGCGATCATGGAAGGGATGATGCAGGTTTTGTTCCGGGATACACTGGGCATGGAACTGACTACCCCCTTCCCCCGCCTGACCTACAACCAGTCCATGGCCAAATATGGGGTGGATAATCCGGACATTCGTTTTGGCCTGGAGATGACGGAAGTCACCGACGTGCTCAAGGAGACCGGCTTCAAAGTGTTTGCCGAGACCATTCAGAGGGGAGGAATGGCCAAGGCCTTGAAAGTTAAGGGCGACCTTTCGCGCAAAGAGTTGGATGATCTCAACGAATTCGTCAGGGAAACGGGGGCTAAAGGGTTGGCCTGGGTCCGGGTCGCCCCCGAAGGTTGGAGCGGGCCGATAGCCAAATTTTTATCCGAAAAAGAAAGGTCCTCCCTTGGAGAAAGCCTGCAACCTGATCCGGGCGATATCATTTTATTCATGGCTGATTCTCCGAAAATCGTCAACGAAATCATGGGGCGCCTCCGCCTGAGGATAGGGAAACAGTTGAACTTGATCCCAGAGGGCGCCTTCAGCTTTGTCTGGGTCACAGACTTTCCCCTGTTGGAATACGATGATGTTGAGGGGAGGTTTACGGCCAAGCATCATCCATTTACATCTCCCCTGGATGAAGATTTGCCGTTGCTTCGAAGCGCGCCGGAAAAGGTGCGGGCAAAAGCATATGACCTGGTCCTGAATGGTTCTGAGGTTGGGGGAGGTAGCCTGCGTATTTACAGGCGGGAAGTACAATCCCTCCTCTTCGAAAAGTTAGGAATCAACCCGGAGGAAGCCAAGAAAAAATTCGGCTTCCTTTTAGAGGCCCTGGAGTTTGGGGCTCCTCCCCATGGAGGAATCGCTTTCGGCTTTGACCGCTTAGTCATGCTTCTGGCCGGAGCCGAATCCATCCGGGATGTAATCGCTTTTCCCAAAACCCAGAAAGCCACCGACCTGCTCACCGAGGCCCCCTCGCCCGTAGATGGCCGTCAACTGGCTGAACTCTCCATCCGGGTGATGGCTCCCAAATGAAGCGTAAATGGTTGGTGTCAGTGATCACCTGAGCCTACCGCGGGGGAAGAATGAGAATTTTTATGCGAGGTTCAGGCCCAATGGGCCGTGAAGTAATCTTCAATTAAGAGAGGAAGGTGTAAACATGATTGCCAAGCTTCCGGAATTGGTGAACGGGGATGAGCGGCTGGTGTGGCGGGGCCGGTTTCTCGCCGTCGACTTCTTGGTTGAAGTAGGGGACATTCCCTATTATGTCTCCATTCAGTCGGGGCGCATCACGTCAGTCGACCGTGGCCCTTTTCCCATGCGGCCATGGCGTTTTGCCGTCCGGGCGACGGCCGAGGCTTGGGAGAAGCTCTGGGAGTCAGTACCCCAGCCCGGGTACACGGACATTTTGGGGGTCATGAAGCGTGGTGAGGCTCGCATTGAGGGCGATTTGCAGCCGCTCATAGCTAATCTTCGCTACTTCAAGGAGGTCCTGGCTGCACCGCGGCGACTGAAGGGAGGGGTTTGACATGGCTGCTGAGATTGAACCGATCGTTGGTCGTTATATTCACCTGAGGATGGGCGGGCGGCCCTATCGGGTCTATTTCGAGGAGGCCGGCAAGGGAATCCCCCTTGTTTGCCTGCACACCGCCGGCTCCGATACCCGGCAGTACCGACACCTGATGACCGACCCGGCGGTGACTGAGCATTACCGGGTGCTAGCCTTTGACTTGCCCTGGCATGGAAAATCTACTCCGCCGCCCGGCTGGCACGAGGAAGAATACCGCCTGACGACCGAGGCCTATGCAGGAGCGGTCATGGGCTTTTGCCGGGCATTGGAATTAGACCGCCCGGTGGTGATGGGTTGTTCGATGGGCGGGCGCATCGTCATCCCCTTGGCGGCAGAGTATGGGAAGGAATTGCGTGCGGTCATCGGCCTCGAAGCGGGCTATCAAGTGCAACCCTGGTTTGACAACACCTGGTTGCATCATCCGGATGTGCATGGCGGTGAAATATGCGCTGCCCGGGTCTCTGGACTGATGGCTCCCCAAAGCCCGGAGGAAACGCGCTGGGAGACGCTCTGGGGGTATATGCAGAGTGGACCGGGCGTTTTCAAGGGTGATCTTTACTTCTATTTTCAGCGGGCCGAAGCCGATTTTCACGGCTATATGGCGCGCATTGACACGAAGGTCTGCCCGGTTTATCTGTTGGCCGGCGAGTACGATTATTCCTGCACACCGGAGGATACGCAGCGCACCGGGACCCATATCCAGGGCTCCGAGGTTATAATCATGAAAGAGATGGGCCACTTTCCCATGTCGGAAAATCCCGACCATTTCCGGAGCTACATCCTTCCGGTGCTGGAGAAGATTCGCACCCGGGAATGAACTGGTGGCGGCGATACCGCTTGATAAATCTCATTTGGGCTCTGCTTGATTTTGAAAAAAGGGAGAGTCTATGAAAGGGCATAAGGAGAAGATCCTGCGGGTGAACCTTAGCACTTGCCAGGTTTCGACGGAGGGGCCCGTCCGAAGAGCACAATAAACCTACCTGGGAGGGCGTGCGTTAATCGTCCATAATTATGGGACGTTGTTGACAAGCTTAAGTATTGCCATCCCTCAGATCTTGCATTGAAGATTAGAAACTTACTTAAGTTAGTAAACAACGTCCCCAAAATTCCACGAATCCTTGTATTACCCGCCCGCTTTCCTTGGGGGGCAAGAAAGTCCGATGAATTGAAGGGGAGACCGTTAGGCAATTTCTGCACGAACGTCCCCCTCTTCATAGTGCAAGGGATTTTCCAGGAACCTGGGAGGACCTGTGCCTTCCTCCGGTAAGGGGGTACTTGGAACCGAGGCAACGAGGTTCGAGGATGAGGTACAGGTAGTCGGATCAATCCATAGTACCGAGGAAGCCGGGTAATGCTGGTGGAGGGAAGGGGTTGACAGGCAGGTGTATCGAGGAGGGGAGACAATACCGGGCCCAGAACCTGAGAAAGCATTGTCAACGGAACGGAATCGACTATCAGAGAAGTGGATTTATGCCACTGATCTGTGAACTTGCCTGAAGAGCTGGATGCGGGAGATCTGCACGTCCAGTTCTGTGAGGGGCCGGGGCCAACGGATATAGGGTTGAAATAGTGTGGCACCGCCGGGAAACCAGGCGGCCAACAGAGAAAACAAACCTCAACCTATCTTATCGGAAGTAACCGGTCTACTCGACTCAATTCCCCTTTGTCCTCTTGACCTTTTTCTCCCGTGGTTCTATAATGGATTCAAAAAGGATCTGCTGCGGAGGTTCCGAATGCCGATGAATCTATCCATCAAGAATGTTCCCGATCATCTTGCCGAGGAGGTTCGAAAAGGGGCGGCCAAGCATCACCGTTCCCTTCAAGGTGAATTGATCTCGATTCTGGAAGAAGTGGTTGCCCAGGAAAAAATGCTTACTCCCAATCGGTTTTTGAAGGAACTTCGGGCTTTAAGTCTGAAGACGCCTTCCGAGTCTTTGAAGATCATCCGGAGAGACCGAGATGCCCGTTCGAGTCGTTGACGCTTCGGCCCTTGGAGCCCTGGTTTTCGGCGAACCAAAGGCCGAGGTGATCGCCAGAATCCTGGGGGATTCGCCCATGGCGGCTCCGGCGCTCATCTGGTTTGAAGTGGCCAGCATTTGCTTGCGCAAGATCAAAGCCCATCCCGCGCAGCGAGAGCAGATTCTGAGGGCCTTTATGATGGCCGGAAAGCTGGCCATCGAAATCGTCGAGGTGGACCATTGCGCGGTTGTGAACCTGGCCGCTGAAGCCGGCCTCACGACCTATGATCCGAGCTATCTATGGCTTGCCCGCCACCTGAATGGGGAATTGATTACCTTGGATGGCAAAATGCAAAGAGCAGCCAAATCCTTGTAATCTCCTGTTACATAGCGATGTTGATCCCATATTTCTTTCTCGCCTCGAAAAGCCACTCGATCCAACGCCGCCGGTCTCTGCCAAATTTTAGTGAAATTCTTTCTTGGGGCATCAATGGGTAATATGCCAGACATTACCCGGAATATAATGACGACTCGGCCTCGCCATCTCACACCCATTTTCTTAAAAAGTCAATTTCCATGGCAAAAATGGCCTTTTAAGGCCCCAAAACGACCACTTTTCTACACTTTCTTCTTCCATTTCCGATGCTTAGCTTGGTCCGACCCCGCTCCGCCATTGATCGTTGATGCGGAGGCTCCATTGCCCAATCCGGTCGCGCTTCAATTGCTCCAGCTTGTTATTTGGCGGAAAATGCCTTTGACCGGGTGAAGAGGAAAGAATAAATCAGGATAGCCGGTTTCGACTTCACCAAGTCACAGGTGGGGACAAGATTCGATAACCGAGGGTTACGAGTTGAAAGTGAGGAACGATCAAAATAACCCGGTGGGGCATCAGCCTTTGCAAAAAATCACAGAGGCTATTCCCAGTCGGGTTGATTTTGTTGTTAGGCACGCTCTTCATTTCTTGTTCTTTGATTTCCTGAATTTTCTTCTTTATGACATCATTATTGCTGCCGACATACAAATACTGCTGGAAGAGTGCGGTGAACCGCTGCTTCCTATCCCTCCTTGCTGCCTCGCGTACCCGCTCAAGCGCATTGGACCAGCCGATCCGGCCCTGCGTCCGGGGCGCGGTACCCTTGGGCGGATTCCCCTTGGCCAGCCCCCTTTCCTCCATCGCCTCCGCCGCCCCTTTCAGAACCTTGTTCGACGACTTCTCCGGTACTACGGGGCTGTCCGACTTCCCACCCGAGATGAGCTCCGATATATTCGCCACCCTGAAGACGTTATAGCCATGATTTCCCCGGTGAAATCTTCCGCGTCCTGAACTCGCTGAAGGGGATGTTATTTCTGAGTAAACTTACAGATACTTTTGGATATCAGGTAATTATTCAGAATGGGCTGCCTGAACCATTTGTTAAGTCAATTCAGAAACTACGTCCCGTATTCATATAACCAAAATCAGCGTAGGAACAAAAAGCCTGAATTTCGCATGGAATATACAAAATTTTAAAGGAAGAGTCAAGAGAAGAGGGGAGGGGGTGAACTGGAAACTCCGAACTTGTTTTATCCTATCGTAGCCAGCTCCAGCCTTCCTTTCCAGCGCTCCTTCAGGGTTTCTCTCATCAAAATATGCTCCGGAAGGGAGAGAAGAGGATCCCCCGTGATTACGGCGAAAGCCTCCTTGCGGGCTTCGTTGAGCAGGTCGAAGTCTTTCAGGAAATTGGCCACCCGGAATTCGGGAAGTCCGGATTGCTGGGTGCCGAGTAGATCCCCGGGGCCGCGGATGGCCAGGTCCTCTTCGGATATTTTGAATCCGTCAGTAGTTTGCTCCATTACCCTAAGGCGCCGCCCGGCATCTTCACTTACACGGGAATTGGCCACCAGAAGGCATTGAGACGGGTCTTTACCCCGGCCCACCCGCCCGCGAAGCTGGTGAAGCTGGGAGAGGCCAAACCGTTCGGCGTGCTCGATCACCATGACCGAAGCGTTAGGCACGTCAATGCCCACTTCGATGACAATAGTAGAAACGAGGATATGGATGCGTCGGGCCTTAAAATCGGCCATGATCGCTTCTTTCTCCTCACTCTTCATCCGGCCGTGAATCAACCCCACCTTGAATTCCGGGAAGATGTCCCGCTGTAGTTGACTGGCCATCTGAGTGGCGTCTTTGAGGTCCAGGCGCTCGGATTCTTCCACCAGAGGGTATACAACGTAGGTCTGCCTCCCCTTGGTCATCTCTTCCCGAAGGATGCGGTAGACGCGGAAACGTTCCTTTTCATTGAAGACACGGGTAGTGATGGTTCCCCGTCCTGGAGGAAGCTGGTCAATAACCGAAACTTCCAGATCGCCGTAAAGGGTCATAGCCAGCGTACGCGGAATGGGCGTGGCAGTCATGACCAAAACATCGGGGTTGTATCCTTTTTTCTTCAGGGTGGCGCGCTGAATTACTCCAAACTTGTGTTGTTCATCGATGACAGCCAGGCCCAGTTTATGGAACTCAACTCCCTCTTGAATGAGAGCATGAGTTCCAATAATGATGTGAATTTTTCCCGCTCGGATCTCCTGGCCGAGCGTTTCTTTTGGGGATTTCTTCAGGCTGCTGGCGAGGAGGGCGGCCCTAAGGCCGAGCGCTTCGGCCAGGGGGCGGACATTGAAAAAATGCTGCTCGGCCAGAATCTCTGTAGGGGCCATGATAGCCGCCTGATAACCGCCTTCGATAGCCAAGAGCCCGGCCATCATGGCCACGACAGTTTTACCGCTACCCACATCTCCCTGAAGAAGACGATTCATGGGGTGAGGCCGGCGCATGTCCGCTTCGATTTCGGTAAGGACTCGTTCCTGGGCCGAAGTGAGCGCAAAAGGAAGGAGGCCCCGGAGTTGTTTTGTGTAATAGTGGGTTATCGGAAAGGCGACACCCTTTTCCATCATGGTCCCGCTGCGGCGTAAAGCCAGGCCTAATTCCAAGAAGAAAAATTCGTCGAAGATCAGCCGGCGGTGAGCGGGAGATTTTCTTTCCAGAAGTAGAGCGATGTCTTCATCCGGGCCGGGGAAATGCCCCCTGCGGAATGCCTCGGCAAGAGGGATAAGCCCCTGTCGCTGGCAAACCCCCTCCGGGATGCCGCTAAAAGCCCTGCAGGCAAATTGGTCGACTACGCTTTTTAGAATGCGGCGGATCAGCCGCTGACGCTGGTAAAGGCCTTCAGTCTCCGAGTAGATAGGCACGATGCGCCCGAAGTGCAGGGAATCTTCCACAGCCTCTTTCCCGGTTAAGGTTCCATCCTGGGTGGATTTTTCCTCTTCTTCGATGATCTCCAGCTCGGGATGGTGCATCTCTTTCTGGAATTGAAAAGTTTTGATCTCTCCGGAGAGAATCAAACGCATTCCTTGGCGAAACCGTCCCTTCATATAGCGGGGGTTGAAATTAAACCATTTGGCTATGAGCGTTCCCGTTTCATCTCCGAGCAATATTTCAAAAGTGCGGCGCCGGTGGCGGATGCCCATCTCTGATCTAAGGACCGTGCCGATCACCGTTTCTAATTTGCCTACCTTAAGCTCAGAGATGGATTTGATCTGCCTGCGGTCTTCATAGAGCCGGGGGAGGAAGAAAAGGGCATCTTCCACTGTCCGGATGTTTTTTTTCTTGAGGATTTCGGAGAGGCGCGGTCCCACGCCCTTGATAAACTGGATGGGGGTTTGCAGGTCTTTGCGCGATTGCCGGAATTCCTCCAGAGTAGTGATAGGTGGGGGGAGCAGAGGAGGGGTATCTTCGGCCTTAAGTTCCTGGAAAATTATCTGGAATTCCCTGATCCGAGCTTTTTTGGCGGGTAGGTCCGTGCGGTCGAAGCCCTTAACCGCCAGGCCCAATTTCTGGAGAAGCCCTTTTTTTGCCGGGCTCAGAGAAAGGGAGGAAGCCTTTTCCAGCCACCCGGACACGTAGGGTTCCAGGCCCCGCAGATTTTTCAGGTTGGCATAATCGTTCCCGGAAGCAAACCGGAGGGGCTTTTCCATGGCTTCAAGAATCCGTTGTAAATCTTCTGAAGGCATCGTCAAGGATTCCCATCCTTCCATCCCAAAATTTTGGGTTACCAGGGATGGTGATTCCCATCACGGGATTGAAAAAGTTGTAGAATATAGGGCGATCGTTTGCCTTATTAACAGATACCATCATTAATTTTTGTAAAATCCTTATACTGCGAATTACTTCCCAAAGTCAATAACAGCAAGATAAAATTGACAAAAATGTTCCTTTTTGATATGGATTAGCTAGCATTTCCCGCAATAATATGAAAAAGAAAGGGGAAGGATTTGAAAGGCAAGATGACTTATAAAAGCGCCGGAGTGGACATCGATGCCGGGAACAAGTTTGTCGATTTAATCCGGCCGATGGTCCGGAAGACTTTTCGTCCAGAGGTGATCACGGACATCGGCGGGTTTGGGGGTCTTTTTTCCTTCCCGGCAAAAAAATATAAAGATCCTGTTTTGGTCTCCTCCACGGACGGAGTCGGCACCAAATTGAAAGTGGCTTTTATGCTGGGAAAGCACGACACGGTAGGCATAGATTTGGTGGCCATGTGCGTCAATGACATTGTCGTCCAGGGGGCGGAACCCCTTTTCCTTTTGGATTATCTGGCTTTCGGCAAACTCTCCTTGAAAGTTTCTACCCAGATTATCAAAGGGGTGGCTAAGGGGTGTAAAGAAGCGGGGTGCGCTTTGATCGGAGGGGAGACGGCGGAGATGCCCTCTTTTTATAAAGAAAGAGAGTATGACCTGGCTGGGTTTACGGTAGGGGTGGTGGAGAGGAATAAAATAATCGACGGTTCGGCCATCCAGGCCGGAGATCAACTCATAGGCATCGGGTCCAGCGGACTGCATAGTAACGGGTATTCTCTGGCGAGAAAAGTGTTCTTTGAATATATGCGGCTTAAGCCAGATAGCCAGGTTCCAGGCCTTTCCCGCACGGTTGGCCAAGAGCTGCTTGTGCCCACGCGCATTTATGTGAAGCCTATCCTCAATCTGCTAAAAGATTTCCAAATTCACGGAATTGCTCATATCACCGGCGGAGGGATTACGGACAATCTGCCGCGGGTGATCCCTAAGGGATGTAAAGCGGTTATCCATAAGGGTTCCTGGCCCGTATATCCCATCTTCCGGATCCTCCAGGAAGGGGGAAATATAGAGGAAGAAGAGATGCTGCGCACTTTTAACAACGGCATCGGGATGATTTTGGCGGTCCCTTTGCAGGAAGGCGAAGGAATCATTTCCCGGCTTAAAAGCGTAAAAGAAAAGGCTTACCATATAGGAGAAATCGTAAAAGCCAAACCAAAAGAGAAGGCGATTCAATATAAGTGAGGAGAAATATGGTTAACCTGGGTGTTCTGGTTTCGGGGAGCGGTTCGAATCTGCAAGCGATTATTGACAACATTGAAGCGGGGCGGGTGGATGCCCGGATAAAAATCATTATTAGCAATCTCGCAGATGTGTATGCCCTGGAGCGGGCTAAGAAGCATGGTCTTCCATTCATGGTCGTCCGTCATAAAGAATATAAAACCCGGGAGGACTTTGATCAAAAGCTGGTGGAAATTTTAAAGGCGCACGAAGTGGAGCTGGTCATCCTGGCCGGGTTCATGCGCATCGTTACTCCTGTGCTTCTCAGGGCTTTCCCCATGCGGGTGATGAACATTCACCCGGCTTTGCTTCCGGCTTTTCCGGGGACGCATGTGTGGCAGGCGGAAGTGGATTACGGGGTGAAGTTTGCCGGTTGCACGGTGCACTTTGTGGATGAAGGAACAGACACGGGCCCCATCATCATCCAGGCTGTAGTGCCGGTCTACGACGATGACACGGCTGAGGCGTTAAGCGCCCGAATTCTTAGGCAGGAGCATAAGGTTTATTCTCAGGCCATCCAGCTTTATGCCGAAGGACGTTTGGAAGTCCAGGGGCGCCGTGTTCTAGCCAAGGGTATTCCCATGTTTCCGGACTCGTTTATGATCAACCCGCCGGCGGGGATTTTCGAACGATGAAATACGGCGTCATTCTGGTCAGCGCCTGTCTTTTGGGTGTCAACTGCCGGCATGATGGGGGGCATGCCTATTGCCCGGAAGTTTTCGATGAACTCTTCAATCGCCATTTCATCCCGGTTTGTCCCGAACAATTGGGAGGCCTTCCTACACCGAGGAGCCGCGCGCACATCGAAAAGGGTGATGGACGGGATGTTTGCCAGGGCTCAGTTAGAGTAATCAACAAAATGGGAGAAGACGTCACCGCCTCCTTCTTGCAGGGGGCTAAAGAAACGTTGGGCATTGCCCAGATGGCCAAGGCCAAGAAGGCCATTCTCAAAGACAAAAGCCCATCCTGCGGATGCCAGTCCATCTACCGGCAAGAAAGCCTGGTAAAAGGGGTGGGAGTAACAGCAGCTCTTCTTTCGGAAAGCGGGCTGGAGGTGGTCTCCGAGACGGGTGAGCCAATAATAATGGATAAGAATAGATAGAGGTTCATCTCCAAATTAGTTGATCATATTTTTCAGGAAAGCCTGCCAAGGGCCAGGAAGGAAAGGCAGATTGCAAGCAAGCTGACTTTCCTTTCGGTCCCCTGAAATCACTGCCCATTTTAAATATGCCAGCTCTTTGGCCCTCAACTAATTTGGAGACGACCCTGAATAAATTCCTTGTCATATTTCATTCATCGTGGTATAAAAAAAACAAGCAGGGAAAATGCCCTGCTGTTTATTTTTTATTCGGAGGAAATCGATGGGTCGGTCGTGTGAGATATGCTTTAAAGGACCCCAGGTGGGGCATAGCGTGAGCCATGCTAACAACCGGACCAAACGCCGCTGGTACCCCAATCTACAGCGAGTTCACGCCATCCAGAACGGAACGCCTCGCCGGATAAGAGTTTGCACGCGCTGCCTGCGGTCGGGTTTGGTGGTTAAAGCTGTTTAATTAAAAACCCGGAACTCGCCACCCGCAACCTGTCCTTATACTTCAGATCTGCTCTTCTTTCTCCGTTGTGGGTAAGCCCCGCAGACGCTCCACTTTCAAGACATTTTTGAGTTTGGTCAGCGCCCGAAAGGCGTTTTGCAAATGCTTGAGGTCGTTTACTTCCAGCGCAAAATTGCAGATGGCCTTCTTGTCTTCCGTAGTGGATACGTCCGCCCGGATGATGTTCACTTCTGAGGAGGCTAACGCCGAGCTGATATCGGCAAGCAGCCCCTTTTTATCGTTGCAGACCACCCGCACACGTACGGCATGGACCGCTTTTTCCGTAAGGTTCCAGGAAACCGGGATCAATCGCTGGGGCTCGCTGCTCAGGATGTTCGGGCAGTCAGCGGTATGAACGGTCACCCCCCGGCCGCGGGTAATATAACCGGAAATCGCATCTCCGGGCAGGGGGTTGCAGCATTTCCCGAAGCGCACCATCATATCCTGGATCCCCCGGACCTGGATGCCGCTGGGTTCCCGGCGAATTTTCTGGGCCAGGCGCTTAAGGCGTGATTCCTCCTGCTTTCCTTTTTCAAGTTTTCCAGGGGGGAGGAGTTTCCCAATAATCTGGTTGGCTGAGACGTTTCCATAACCTACTTCGGCCATCAAATCGTCGAGGGTCTGGAATGATAGATCGCTGATGATCTTCTTCATTTCGTCAGACTTGATTATTTTGGCAAAGTCCAGGTGATACTTTTTAAACTCCCGCTCACAAATCTCACTGCCTAAATCCACAGAGCGTTCCCGGGCCTGGGCTTTGATCCATTGGCGGATTTTGGTGCGGGCCCGGGAAGTTTTGACGAACTTCAGCCAGTCTTTACTGGGTTGATGGCTGGCCGCGGTGACGATTTCGACGATGTCGCCATTTTTAAGCTGGTAACGCAGGGGAACGATCTTTCCGTTGACTTTCGCTCCCACACACTGGTTGCCGATTTGAGTATGGACGCTGTAAGCAAAGTCCACGGGGGTGGAGCCGACGGGGAATTGTTTTACATCGCCCTTGGGGGTAAAGACATAGACTTCGTCGGGGAAGAGATCAATCTTCACCGTCTCCAGGAATTCCCTGGGGTCGCGCAAATCCTGCTGCCACTCCAAAAGCTGGCGAACCCAGGCGAACTGTTTGCTATCCTTCGGGGCGATTCCCTTGCCTTCTTTGTACTGCCAGTGAGCGGCAATGCCCTCTTCCGCCGTGCGATTCATCTCTTCCGTGCGAATCTGGATTTCCACCCGTTCCCCGTATGGGCCGATGACCGTGGTGTGTAACGATTGGTAGCCGTTGGTTTTGGGCATGGCGATGTAATCCTTGAAACGGCCAGGCACGGGTTTCCACAACGAATGGATGATACCCAGCGCTTCGTAGCAGTCCTTGACGGTGTCCAGGATTATGCGGAAAGCAATTACATCATAGACCTGCTCGAATTCCAGGTTCTGAGCTTTCATCTTGCGGTAGATACTGTAAAAATGCTTGGGCCGGCCGCTAACTTTTCCCATAAGGCCGTAGGAAGAAAGTTTCTCCGCGATGATGGAGCTAACCTCCTGGATGTATTTTTCCCGTTCTTCTTTTTTCCAGGCCACTTCCCGCGCCAGTTTTTGGTATTCTTCAGAATGGAGGTAACGGAAGGAGAGGTCTTCGAGTTCAGTCTTGATGCGATCGATGCCCAGGCGGTTGGCTAAGGGAGCATAAATATCCAGAGTTTCCTGGGCGATTTTAACCTGATTGTTCGGGGAAAGATATTCCAGGGTGCGCATGTTATGAAGGCGGTCGGCCAGTTTGATGAGGACAATGCGGATGTCTTTGGCCATGGCCAGGAGCATTTTCCGGAAATTTTCGGCCTGCTGCTCTTCTCGGGTGGCCAGGGTTATCTTGCTGATTTTGGTCAGGCCGTCCACCAGGTTGGCGATCTCAGGGCCGAAAGTCTCTTTGACCTCGTCGAAAGTAGCGTGAGTATCTTCAACGGTATCATGAAGAAGCCCCGAAGCAACGGTGGAGATGTCCATTTTCATGTCAGCCAGAATGGCTCCTACGGCTAAGGGATGGAAGAGGTAGGGCTCGCCGGAAAGGCGGACTTGCCCCTGGTGGACTTTGGCTGAAAAGACGTAGGCCTTTTCGATCAAGCCCAGATCAGCTTCGGGAAGATAGCGGTGCATTTTTTCTAAAATGTCGTTGAGGCGGATCATGAAAAAAAGTTTAAAGTTATAAATTAAAATTAGCCACAGAGAGCGTAGAGATCACAGAGTTTTAAAACCATGATTAAGAAAAAGTAAAGAATATGTCAAACGTCTGAAGTGATTAAGCTGCAGGTTACCCTAAATTTAAAAAAAGGAATTTCCTCTACAATCAAGTTACAAGTTTAAAACTCGTAAACTTAAACTTGAAAACAGCAACCCCAAAACTAAAACCTAAAACTTGATGGAGTCGTAAAAAGGCAGAAATCCCTTCATTATGTCATTCCGGCGAAAGCCGGAATCCAGTAAATTCAAGCAGTTCTGTCCCGCCATAGGCGGGACTGCTTTCGCAGGAGTGACAGTTTTACGACTTTTTACGAGATCATCAATCTTGAAAATCGGTAACACTTTAGCTCTTTGAAAAAAGTTGTGTTGTAAAGGCCAAGGCATTCCAGGGGCCGGGGGCCAGAGCGGAACGCTTGGAATCATAAGGCCCTTATTTCTCCGCATATGGGGCGGGCAAGAACCCCCGCCTCCTCCGGAGGAAAAGATCTTCTGTCCTCGTGGCCAAGCGGAACCCCAACCTATGCTTCCGGCGCGTTCCGCTCTAACCCCCGGCCCTCAACAAAGGCTTTTATACCATTTTTTCAAATCGCTAAACTGTTACGAAAATCGCAACTATTTTTTGGTATGAAAATTAATCCAGTCTTGCACCCAGGAAAGGGCTTGATCCAGCTTCACCAGATGAACTTCGCCGGTTTGGCGGATTTTGACTTCCACCATTTGATCTTTCAAAGTTTTAGAGCTGATGGTTAAGCGCAGGGGAATACCGATGAGGTCGGCGTCTTTGAATTTCACTCCCGGAGCCTCTTCCCGGTCATCAAAGAGGGCGGAGATGTTAGCATCAGATAACTTCCGGTAAATTTTTTCGGCCTCTTGTCGAACGTTTTCCTGCTTTAAGTTAACGGGTAAAAGGTGGACGTCGAAAGGAGTTAAAGAAAGGGGGAAGATGATTCCATCCTGGTCAAAGCTCTGCTCAATGGCTGCGGCGATGATGCGGGCCGGACCGATGCCATAGCTTCCCATGACGATGGGTTTTTCCAGCCCCTTACGGTCTAAGTATAATGCTTTCAGCGGAAGGGAGTATTTAGTTCCCAGCTTGAAGATATTTCCGATTTCGATGGCCTTCTCCACCTTTAACAGGGAATTGCAGGACGGGCAAGCATCTCCCGACATGGCCACATGGATGTCCGCAAATTTTGCCGCAAAATGTTCTCCGGGAACGACCCCCCGGAGGTGGTAGCCTTCCCGGTTTGCCCCGGCAACAAATATTCCCTGTTTAAGGGACACATCCGCAATTAAGGGGAGATTCCGGCCTGGGGCAAGGCCGACAGGCCCGAGAAACCCGGCTTCAACACCGGTATGTTCCTGCACTTCCTCCCGGTGGGCCGGGCGAAATTCTCCAACCAGACGCCTTAATTTTTTCTCGTGCAGCTTCTGATCCCCGCGGACTAAAGCCATTACGGGGCCATCTTTTCCCATCAAAAGCAGGGATTTGATGGTCAGGCGGGGGTCGATTCCCAGGTAAGCGCAGACCTCCTCTATCGTGCGTGATTCCGGCGTGGCTACTTCTTCGAAGTTCCAGGCAGGGGAAGATACCAGCAGGGGTTGTGAGTTGGCCAGCTCAACATTGGCGGCATATCCGCAATTGCCGCAGAGGGACACCTCGTCTTCGCCGGCTTGGCTGAGAGCCATGAATTCATGGGCGCCCGCTCCCCCCATCATTCCCGGGTCGCTTTCCACGGCATAATATTTTACCCCGCACCTATGAAATATTTTGCAGTAGGCATCGTAATGAAGGTTATAGCTTAAGTTTAATCCTTCGGGGTCGAGGTCCAGGCTGTAGGAGTCTTTCATTAGAAACTCCCGGGTGCGCAGGACGCCCCCTTTCGGGCGAGCTTCATCCCGCAGCTTGGTCTGAATTTGATACCAGATCTGGGGGAGATCCCGGTAGGAACGGATTTCCCGGGAGGCCAGCCAGGCAACGACCTCTTCATGGGTCATACCCAGAACCATATCCCGCTTTGTTCTATCCTGCAGGCGGAACATCTCATCTCCGATGTCATACCAGCGTCCGGATTGCTGCCAGATCTCCGCTGGATGGAGTACGGGCATGATTATTTCCTGTCCCCCGATGACGTTCATTTCCTCCCGGATGATGGCATTGACCTTCTTAAGAACTCGCAGGCCCAAAGGAAGGTAAATATAAAGGCCTGCGGCCAATTGTCTAACCAAACCGGCCCTGATCATTAACTTGTGGCTGATTGCTTCAGCCTCTGCCGGGTCTTCTTTATAAGTTGGCAGCAGCATTTTCGAAAAGCGCATAAAAAGTCCTTTTTATTGGTTTTTTAGAATTAATTCAGCTTCGGCAACCAGGACAGCTACCATCTCCTCTTCTCTTACCTGGCGGACGACTTCCCCTTTACGAAAAAGCAGAGCCATCCCTTTGCCGGCGGCGATGCCCACGTCAGCTTCCCTGGCTTCCCCCGGGCCGTTGACCGAACAGCCCATGATAGCCACTTGAATCGGCTGTAGCCAGGCCGAGAGACGCTCCTCGACTTCCCGGACTACGGGAGTCAGGTTGGTTTCACTCCGTCCGCAGAGGGGGCAGGAGATGATTTCTACACCACGCCGGCGCAGGCCAAGCGCTCTTAATATATGATAAGCCGCTTTCACTTCCAGGACCGGGTCGGCAGTGAGGGAAACGCGAATTGTGTCCCCGATCCCCTGGTATAAAAGAATTCCCAAGCCCACTGCAGACTTGATTCCTCCCGAGAAAGGAGGGCCTGCTTCGGTGATGCCGATATGGAGAGGGTAATCGGTTAATGAGGATATCTTCTGGTAGGCGGATATAGTGGATAGGGGGTCTGAGGCTTTGAGGGAAATCTTGATGAGGTCGAAGCCCTGGTCTTCAAGGAGCCGGACGTGATAAAGGGCGCTCTCCACCAATGCCTCAGGGGAGGGATGCCCATATTTTTTAAGGAGTTTTTTTTCCAGGGATCCTGAATTGACGCCTATGCGAATCGGCGCCTTTCTCTCATAGGCAGCCCTGGCTACCCGGGAGACGCGTTCCCGGCTGCCAATGTTCCCCGGGTTGAGGCGCAGCCCATCCACTCCTTGTTCGAGGGCTATGAGGGCCAACCGGTAATCAAAGTGGATATCGGCCACTAACGGGATGCTGATTTCCTTCTTTATCTCCCCCAATTTTTCGGCGGCAATTCGGTCCGGGACAGCTACCCGGACGATCTCGCACCCGGCCTGCTGCAGAAGATGAATTTGGGCTACGGTAGCGGGAACATCCCGCGTGTCAGTCTTGGTCATTGATTGAACAGAGACTGGTGCTCCACCTCCCACGGGAACACTGCCGATAAACAACTGACGACTTTTTCTACGGGGCATGGGGTCAGAAGGTCGCAAGGCTTTATCCACAAATTTTCGGGTTTGACATTAGAGAGAATATCCTAAATTTTTTCTTTAAAGGGAAAATAATTCGCTCAAATTAAAAAGGATGTAACAATTTAGCGTTTTGAAAAGGCCTGCCCAGAAATCCCTCCCGACCTCCCTTTTGCAAAGGGAGGAGATGTTTTTATTTGGAATTCGATAAAAGATTCAGTCTTTTCCCCCTTTGAAAAAGGGGGATGAAGGGGGATTTGACAGCTTTTCAAATGGCCAGACTGTTACAAAAGGATGAATTCGTAAAAAGTCTGAAAATGCGTCTTTCTATCATTCCGGCCCCGATTTTCATCGGGATAAACTCCAGCCGGAATCCAGTTCTTTCAAATAGTCATAAGTTCTCTGGACTCCGGTTTTCACCGGAGTGACGACTTTTTATGAGATCATCAAGAAATTTTTATTAAAATTATCATAGAAGAGATCGGGGGGGATGTCAAGGAAGAGCCCAAATCCTTTCAATGGACGCCCCCCTTCACTATTCATTTTTGTTGATGATTTCAAAATGGTGGTCAGGACCAGGCGGGGAGGCTTGCCTGATCCGGGCTGCGTCTACCATTGTGAATACATTAATTTATGGAAAAGCGAAGGGCGACAAGGAAATGATTGAAAAAACCGGATAGACGGCGTTAGGAAATATGGTTTATGTTCAAAAAAATTCACCTGACTGCATTTTCAAAAATCTAACACGGACTGTTAAGAAATTGACAATCTATGTCGATAATAAAAAAAAGAGATAGCCAAAGATTTTATTTTAGGGCCTCTTTAATACAAAAAGTTGATAAATAATCGATAATTAAAGAAAACATGGTTCATGGAATTTTCAAGGCACAATATTTGCAAAAATTTAGTTTAATCCATAGACTTGAGTTAATTAAAGTCCTCTCTTTAGGAGTCTGATAATGGCACAACAGGGATCGATATTGATCGTGGATGACGAAGCTGGTCCACGGGAATCTTTAAGAATGATCCTGAAGCCCATTTACAAAATTTATACAGCGGCAAATGGGAAGGAAGCGCTCGAGTTAATTCAGAAAGAGAAAATCGACCTGGTTACTCTCGATTTGAATATGCCCGGGCTTACAGGGGTCGACGTTTTGAAAGAAATCAAAAAAATCAAGAGCGATATCGAGGTAATCATCATAACCGGGTATGGCACTCTAAAAAATGCCCAGGAAGTCATCCGTTACGGAGCTGGTGATTTCATCTCCAAACCTTTCAACGTAGCTGATATTGTTGCCATTATCAGCAAATCCTTCGAGCGCCGGAACTACAACCTGAAAATTAATAATCTCATCCAGCAAATTAAAGGCCTGCGGAATATCGGGGAAGATCAGGAGCGTGAAATAACAAGGGTTAACAAAGCTCAAATTCCCTATTAACGACTATTCTGTAAAAAAACCAAACGTCAAGAACGAAAAGAACTCGACATAAGGCCCAAGGCTCAAGGCAAAAGCTAAAGCCCTTAAACCAGCAATTTGAACCAGGGCATTCTAAATCTTACTCCCCGGGCTTTTCCTTTTGAAGCGCTATCAAATTCTTCCAAATTTCCTCTACTTGCTTTTTTGTCTCTCCCAGTGATCCGGAATTGTCCACGATAAAATCCGCGTATTCCTTTTTGCCCTCGATGGGCCATTGAGCCTTAAGGATATTGGCGGCCATCTCCCGGGAGATCTGATCCCGTTCCATCAGGCGTTCTACTTGCATCTCTTCGGGGATGTAGACGAGGAGGATCTTATGAAAGAGGTGTTGCAGATTTGCTTCCAGCAGGAGGGGAACGATGACCTGGATGATTACATTCGGATCTTTAGTAGTAAATTCTTTAAACTGCCTGGTGAATTCGTCATGGATTCTCGGATGAATAAAGCTTTCCAATTTTTTTCTTTTCTCAGGGTCGCGGAAAACGATCTCCGATAGTTTTTTCCGGTCCAGGGTCCTATTGTCCAGCAGAACCTGTTCTCCAAAAAAGGCCACGATCTCTTTCCAGGCCGCTTTTTCCGGCTCCACCACCAACCGGCTGAGCAGGTCGAAATCGATGATTGGCGCGCCCAGGTCTTTTAGCATGCGGGCAACCGTGGTCTTGCCGCTGGCGATTCCTCCGGTCACGCCCAGAAGGATGCGGTTGTCTTTTCCCCGGATTTCTTCTATCTGTTTCATGCCGGAGTAGGACATGGGAAAGGCCTGAGTCACATCCAGTTCAGCGCCGGCATAGCTGATAGGATAGCGAATTCCCCTTTTGTACAGGGCTTCCATTCCTTTCAAAGCCTTGTCCATCATGCCGGCCGGGAGAGCCATGACCAATTCTTCATCCTGAGCATGGCCATAGCGCCGCTCGCCGTAGCAGGGAATGGACAAAGAGGGTTTTTGGGTGAGGTAACATCGAGCAATGGCATCGGAACAGGATGACTCCCCCACGCAGTAAAATTCCATGACCTGATAATCCTCGAATTGCAGGGAATTGATGAGGAGCATCATCTGAGCGGGATTGGCGTATATAAGGACGATGTCAGGATCAAAAGGATTATAAACCAGGGGAGCCAGAGCGACTGCCTGGTATCTCCCGGCGGGAAGACGGGGAATGGAGTTTTCATATTTTTGGCCATCCTTGCGGGTCTTAGCCCAGACGATGGAGCGGAAGGTTCCGTCCTTAAAAACTTCTGGCAGGTCGGTGAGGCCCACGATTGAAGGGCACATGGGGGAAATGAAATCGCCGGCAACAGCTCCCACCGTCCAGTCAAAAGTCCTGACGATGGTGATAAGCTGGCAGAGGGTAACCTTGTGGGTCATTTGGCGCATAAAAGGAATTTCGCTGAGGGCCTCCTTCTTCTCCATGAGCTTGAAGGCCACAGGGAAAGATTTTAATCTCATCAAGAGTTCCATCCGGCGAACCAGCTTTTCCCAGTCCCGGTTTGTTTTCATTTTTCCTCCTGCTGATCATCTGCGGAATTCCGTGTGGAATCTTCCGGCCCGAAGCTCTTCGATCAGTTCTTGCTCGCTGCCGATCTCTTTATTAAAAATAGTCACGCAGCGACCGATTTCATCAAGCCGATGGGCATCGCTCCCGGCCACAGGTAAAAGACCCAGCCGTTCAGCCACCTGGCCGGCCATCTCGTTTTCCGGGTCCGTTAACTTACAGTTGAGAATCTCCACTCCGTCCACGTATTGAAAAACTTTCCGTTGACAGGCCTGTTCCACGCTCATCAGCAACTGGGTAATGCCAAAGAGGAGAAAACCCCGGAAGGGATGGGCCGCAATCATCAGCCCGCCTGCCTCTTTTACTTCCCGGCGCAGATCCTGGATAGTCACGACTCCCCGGACATCTTTATCGTAACCGAAAACCAGAATATCTCCCTGGTTGGTGGTGATTTCATTTCCCTGGAAAATCCGGATTCCCCCTTTCCTGGCCAGATCTTCTATTTCCTGAAAACTCCATCGGCATTGATGTTCAGTGACGCATATGCCGTCCAGGCCTACCCACCTGGCCTCCTTAATAAGATCTGCCGGGTCGATCGCGCTGCATGGGGAATGCGGCCGGGTATGGGTGTGTAAATCAATGCGCATGGTTGCCCTTATTTTAAGGCCGGGCCAGACAGAAGGCCCGGACTTCCGGGTGTTCTTCCACCCATAAACGGGCTAGTTGCCCAGGAATGGCCGAAGGTTCGACTTTCAATTTCTCTGTTAAGGCGTGGGCCAATAGGGCGGAATGTAGACAACGGCCGCACTCGATAAGTATCTCGGCGAAATGCTGGCACCCTTTGCGGCCTACTTCCCGATTCACCCTGGCCATCCAGCCCTCTTCACACAAGGATATACCGACTGCCTTTTGCAGAAAATCCACTGCTTTGGGACAAACAGGAGTCGTATAGCGCTTCATCCGGCCCTGTATGGCCGTAATCAAACCATCAGGGAGGCGCACGTCCATCTGGATTTCCATGGCGTAGATGTGATCTTCCAGTGCCCCGTGAAATCGCAGAGTCGTCTCGCTTAACAGTTCAGCCCCTACCAGGAGGGTTCGACTGAAAGTGATCATTTATTTTGGGTCTTCTCCAAATCGAGTGGGTAAAAATAAGCCTAAAAATATCAAATAGCCCTTTATTTATGCGGTTTTTATGACTTGTAAAGGGTGTAAAAATAATGCTATGAATTTCTCATGCGAAAACATAAACGACTCTGGGACCTTTT
>VGSF01000018.1 GCA_016875165.1 Deltaproteobacteria bacterium | reverse complement strand
AATGCCTCAGCCTCAATAATTTTACTCAGAATGTGACGAATAGAGAAGCCGAAAGTAGAGGTGCGTCCAGATCCGAGCATTTTTCGCCTCGGGACTCATTGAAGCCGTTCTTGGATATAAAATATTGTTAACTTATCTGAGCCGACCAATTCGACACGCTGGCTCTTTCAAAAAATCGGCAGTTTATAAACAGACTCTAATTAATTGGACATAATTTCGGCGTAATTCTCAGGGTAAATAGAAAGAGACGGCCTAAACGTAAAATAAACTGTGCCATTAAAATCTCTGCTTTCGCGGGAATGACGGTGTTTAAGACTTTTGCAAGAGCTTCAAGATAAATCATTTTCAGAATGGGCAGAAAAGATATGGCTGTATTCCCCATCCGGTTAGGGGTTCATGTTTCGATCTCTGGGGGGATGGAAAAAGCCATTGACCGGGCGCGGGAATTGGGTTGTTCGGCCATGCAGGTTTTCTCCCGCAATCCCCGGGGGTGGAAGACTTCACCCCTTTCTTCGCGGTCGATTGCCGCTTTTCAGGAGGCCGCTGAAAAATGGGATATTGACCCGATCGTGGTGCATACGCCCTATCTCCTTAACCTGGCGTCGCCGGAAGAGCGCTTGTATCAGCGCTCCATCCGGGCTTTGATTCTGGATGTCCAAAGAGCCGATCAGTTGGGAGCCCGCTACGTGGTCACCCACCTGGGCAGCGCCAAGGAGAAAAGCAAGGCTTTTGGGGTGGAACGGGTGGTCGAGGCCTTGAAGATTGTGCTGCGGCAACCATCTGCGGTTTCCCTCCTGCTGGAAAATAGCGCAGGCGCAGGACATTCTATCGGAGTGGGCCTGGAGGAGCTTAAGGAAATTATCGAAAGGGTAGGTGAGGATGATGGGCGGCTTAGGGTCTGCTTAGATTCCGGTCATGCCTATGCCGCCGGCTATGATTTTCGGACTCCTCCAGAAGCCCGTTCGCTTGCGGAAGAAATCAAGCGCACAATCGGCTGGCAGCGGCTATCCTTGCTGCATCTGAACGATTGTTCGGGAGAACTCGGCTCCCACCTTGACCGCCATGAACATATCGGCCAGGGAAAAATCGGGCTTTCAGGGTTCCATGCCTTGCTCCGCTGCCCTTCTTTTCAGAGGGTGCCCATGATCCTGGAAACACCCAAAAATAATTCAAAGGATGATTTAGAGAATTTGGCCCGGATCCGGCAAATTCTTAAAGGAAAAAAATCACACTGGAAAAATTAATTATGGAAAAAGATAACCTGCCCAGGGATGAAAATATTTTAGACGGCCGTGAAGAGGCGTTGGAGGCAGTGGCCAACTCGCCCCTTTTTAGCCAACTAGCCGAAGCTTATCGCTTGCAGGGACGTTATGACGAGGCCATCGATGCCTGCCGGAAGGGTCTGGGGAGAAATCCGGATGCTCTCCGGGGCCGCTTGATTCTGGGCAGATGTTATTTGGAGAAAGGCATGGTTGCTGAGGCCAAGGGAGAATTGGAAAAGGTGGCCGAAGGAATCGAGGAATGCCTATCCGTATATAAGCTGTTGAGCCAGGTTTATCTGCAGGAAAAAAACATAGACCGGGCTTTAGAGGCGCTCAGGAAAGCGTTATATTTCCCCGCCGAAGAAGAGAAGCCGAAAAGGGGGATGACCCCGTTAGAACTGGATTTAATGCAGCAAAAAATCAGACCTGCTTTGGCGCCCACTCCGCCGGATTCTCAGGAAGATACCGCGGAAGAGCGAAAATCTTTTACAGAAAAAGAGGCCAAACAGGCCATTCAAACCGATACTCTGGCTGAAATCTACATCAAGCAAGGGCATCCGGAGAAAGCCCTATCCATATATAAGGAGATCCTTTCCCGGGAACCTGAAAATATCCAGGTGAAAGAAAAATATGAAACACTGCAAAAACGTCTGGAGGCGGAACGAAGAGGCGCATCGCGCCAGAGGATTATAAACAGACTGGAACGTTGGTTGGCCGTGGTTTCTTCCAAAGAGGAACCGGTTTCAACCTGATTGTATAGGAATTTTATTTTCAACTTTAGTGTAGCCTGAAGTTGGATCACTTTAGACGTTTGACATATTCTTTACTTTTTCTTAATCATGGTTTTAAAACTCTGTGATCTCTGTGCCCTCTGTGGCTAATTTTAATTTAAAAAACATATAGTAGAACTTCTGGCCGTTGGCAGGAGCAGAAACAAGTATGAATCAGCAGTCCATTTCCCGGATCATGCATCGGGCTAAAGTTGAAGCGATCCTTTTTTTAAGTTTGGAAAACATTCGTTACCTGTGTGGTTTTTCAGGGAGCGACGGAGTCCTGGTCATTTCCGGACAGGAGCGCACCTTCCTGTCCGATTCCCGTTACGAGGAGCAAGCCAGGGAAGAGATTCATGATGCTAACTTTAAAAAATACAAACAAAAAATTGAGGGTTTGGCCCGGTTCCTGGGAGCTTTAGGCATCAAGCGTTTAGGCATCGAGTCAAACGCCATTACCTATGAGGATTACCGGAAGTTGCAGGAGAAATTACCCCGCATCTCCTTCGTTCCCCTCGCTAAGGAAATTGGCAGCCTGAGGGTGTATAAGGGCGCCGAAGAGCTGGAAAAAATTCGTCGGGCTATCCGGATAGCTTCCGGCAGTTTTACAGACACTTTGTCCGGAATAAAGCCAGGAGTTCGGGAAAGAATGGTGGCTGAAAATTTAGAATGCCGCCTGATCCGCCGGGGCAGCCATCAGCCGGCCTTCAACACAGTTGTGGCTTCCGGCCCGCGGGCAGCCCTTCCCCACGGAGTCGCCTCGGATAAGCCGCTGCAAAAGGGTGAGACGGTTGTGGTGGATTTCGGCGCGTGTTTTCAGGGTTATCACTCCGATGAAACCATGACCTTGATCCTGGGGAAGCCAGATGCCCAGCAGCGAAAAATCTATGAAATAGTCCGCCGGGCTCAAGAAAAGGCGTTAAAGGCCATTCGCCCGGGGGTGAGTTTTCGCAGGATCGACGCTGCGGCCCGGGAGTTCATTGTTCGGGCAGGGTTTGGAAAATATTTCGGGCATGGAACGGGCCACGGAATCGGCCTGGCCGTTCATGAAGCGCCCAGCATATCCCCCAAAGCCCGGGGGGTTGCCCAAGAAGGGATGGTCTTTACAGTAGAACCAGGGATTTATATTCCCGGCTGGGGAGGCGTTCGTTTGGAGGATATCGTGCGGGTTACCGGGCAGGGGTGCGAAAAGTTGACCGGCCTTTCGAAAGACCTTGAAGAAAACATCCTGGTTCGCTAAATTTATTGTATAGGAAATTCCTTTTTTCGTAACACTTTAGCTCTTTGAAAAAAGGTGTGTTGTAAAGGCCAAGGGGTTCCAGGGGCCGGGGGTCAGAGCGGAACGCTTGGAATCATAAGGCGCTTATATCTCCGCATATGGGGCGGGGAAAATACTCCCGCCTCCTTCGGAGGAAACAAGCTTTCATCCTCGGATGACAAGGGGAACCCCAACCGATGCTTCCGGCGCGTTCCGGCCTGGCCCCCGAACCCAAACAGATGCGTTGCCGCGGTTTTTTCAAAATTCTAAACTGACACTATTTTTTTAGTTTCTAGAACTCTGTGATCTCTGTACTACTAACGTTCAATTTCTTGAAATTTTATTAAGCAAATAAGTCTTTAAGTACCTTAAGCCATTAGCTATTGGCCATAAGCTTTTGGTTGCGGCTATGCCGCACTGTGCCCTCTCTGGCTAAATTCTTTTATCTCCGCGGACTCGGCGATCTTCGCGGTGAAAATCATTTAAGGAGTATTTATTGTGTATTCAACGTCAGAATTCCGCAAAGGCCTGAAAATTGAAATCGCCGGAGAACCATTTATCATGGTGGATTTCCAGCACGTCAAACCGGGAAAAGGCGGGGCTTTCGTGCGCACTCGCCTGAAAAGCCTGATTACCGGCAATGTCATCGACCAGACTTTCCGCTCCGGGGACCGGGTGGATAAACCCGACCTGGAAGAGCGGGAAATGCAATTCCTTTACGAAGCCGGAGGAGAGTTCCACTTTATGGACACCCAGTCCTTCGATCAACTTTTTCTGACTCCAGATCAGTTGGGGGATCGTAAGGATTTTTTGAAAGAAAATATCTTGATCAAAGCTCTTTTCTATAACAAACGCCCCATCGACATTGAAGTGCCCATGTTTGTGGAATTAAAAGTTATCAAGTCTGACCCGGGAATCCGCGGGGACACGGCCACCGGAGCGACCAAACCCGCTACCCTGGAATCCGGCGCAGTGGTGCAGGTCCCGCTCTTTGTGGAAGAAGGGGATGTCTTGCGTATTGACACGCGCACGCGGGAATACATCACCCGCGTTAAATAGCCGATTCTTTTTTGATGATCTCGTAAAAAGGCATCAGGACTATGGTTTCGTAAAAAGCTCCAGATGCAAGGCGTGCAAAACCTGAGGAGTGAAGCGTACTTGCAGGTACGCTGCAACGATTCACCCTGTTAGATAAACCCCAAGATGAATCTTCCTCTTGGAAGTTAAATCCACGCCCTATACTTTCAATGCGGAGTTTTTGATCTAACAGGGCGGGGGTGAACCGCAACGCCGCAGATGGGCTTTTTACGAAACCATCCTTTTTTGTTCTTTAGACGGCAGGCAGAATTAAAGGAAGGGTAAGAAAGGAGGACGAATATGGAATATCCAAAAGACCTCTATTACACCCAAGACCATACCTGGGTAAGAGTTTCAGGAAGTCGAGGAACCATCGGGGCTACCGATTTTGCCCAACAGGAAATGGGAGAGATTCTCTTCGTGGAACTTCCGGATGAAGGTTTCCAGGTTGAACAGGGAGACGTATTCGGTACCCTGGAATCCTCGAAGACGATAGCGGAACTTTTCAGCCCGGTGGGCGGAGAAGTCGTTTCGGTCAATAAGGATTTGGAAGAAGAGCCTTCTTTGGTCAATGACGATCCCTACGGAAAAGGCTGGCTGGCGGTTTTGGAAATCGACGACCCCGAAGAGCTGGAAAACTTGCTGAGCTCAGCAGAATATGAAGAATTCCTGGAGAAAAAAGGGGCAAACCCGAAGAGCTAACCCAATCAAAACAAACCCTGGGATCATAATCCTGTCCATATTTATTCTGGTGGAGCAGATGAATTTCTTGACAAATCACCGGAAGGTTGTTAGAAACTGGATGGAGTTAGATATTTTTAGGCGCTTAGCGCCTCATTAATACAAACATGTTTGTAAGAAGGAAACTTGATGGATTCGTAAAAAGTCCTGTTCCTGTCATTGCGAGGAGTTCTGCATTGGCGGGACGACGAAGCAATCTTGTCTTTTCGGGCACTTATAAAAACGAGATTGCTTCGCTTTCGCTCGCAATGACCCTTTCGCGACTTTTTACGAGATCATCAAACTTCTTGGCACTAGAAAATCTCCCCCATCCCCCCTTTAAAAAAGGGGGGTTAGGGGGGATTTGAAGCACTTTGGCTGCCCGCTTGAGGCGGGCCACTTTTTACGCGCAAGGTCGCGGAAAAAACCTAGGCACTGATGGCCATGTGGAGGTAGGAATGGACATAATTCAAGAAGCGTTGAAAAAAGGGCAGAAAGCATTATCGGAGTACGATTCCAAGCGTTTGCTCAGCGCATATGGTTTCCCGGTGGTTCGGGAAAAATTGGTTAACAGTCGATCCGCGGCCGTGAAAGCCGCAAAGGAGATTGGGTTGCCGGTGGTTCTCAAAGGCTGTTCTCCGGAGATCGCCCACAAGACCGAAAAGAAGCTGATCGAAGTAGATAGGCGCAGTATAAAGGAAGTGGAAAGGGCCTACGAAGCAATTGTAGAGCGGGCGGGCAGTGTTCCCTTGGACGGGATACTGGTTCAGGAAATGGTCAAGGGTTCCCGTGAACTGGTTATCGGCATGATCCGGGATGCCCAGTTTGGCCCGTGCGTGATGTTTGGATTGGGGGGTATTTTCACGGAAGTCCTCAAAGACGTCTCCTTCCGCATCGCCCCTCTGGAGAAACGGGATGCCGTAGAGATGGCCAGGGAGATTAAAGGGGCTCCTGTACTTAACTCATTTCGGGGTATGCCCCCCGTGGACATGGATCTGCTGGTTACACTGCTGATTAATGCCGGCAAACTGGGCTTAGAACTCGATGCCGTAAAAGAAGTGGATGTGAACCCGTTGATTATTTTCGGCGACAAGCCCATAGCCGTCGACGCTTTGGTTGTCCTCGAAGAAAAAGGGATGCCCTGAGGCAAGAAGAGCGAAGATGATGAACGCCGCCGATTTAGTGAGCGAAGCCCTTGCCGGCTCTGTCCGGGCCCTGGCCAAGTTGATCACCATGGTGGAAAACGAGATGCCCGGCGCCGTAGAAGCCTTACAGCAACTATACCCCAGAACCGGCCAGGCTTATGTAGTCGGAATTACCGGCCCGCCGGGCTCGGGCAAGAGCACTTTGACCGATAAAATTACCAAGGAGCTGCGGAAAAAAAAATTTACTGTGGGAATCGTTGCCGTTGACCCCACCAGCCCCTTCACCGGCGGGGCTCTTTTAGGGGACCGGTTGCGCATGCAGGATATCGCCAGTGATGAAGGGGTTTTCGTCCGCTCCATGGCTACGCGCGGAATGCTTGGAGGTTTATCCAAAGCCACCGCCGATACTATTAAAATACTCGATGCCTGCGGGAAAGATTTTATCCTCATCGAAACCGTGGGAGTTGGGCAGGATGAAGTGGACATTGTCAGGACCGCCGACACCACCCTGCTTATTTCCGTTCCCGGGCTGGGGGATGAAATCCAGGCCCTGAAAGCCGGGATCATGGAGATCGGGGATATTTTCGTGGTCAACAAGGCCGACCGGGAAGGAGCGGACCGCCTGGCCATGGAACTGAATCTGATGCTTGGCTTAAACCAGGCGGCGGGTCCCTGGAAGCCTCCTGTCCTCAAGACCATAGCCACCATGGGGGAGGGGATCTCCGATCTGAGCGAGAAAATTTTTGAACACCGGAAATTTCTAAAGGAGGGAAATGGTCTTTTGAGCAAACGCAACCTGCGGGCCCGCGAGGAGATTATCAACTTGATCGAAGAAGAGATCTCCAAATACATTCATAAAATGCTCAAATACGACATAACCTTTGACGAGGTAATCGAACAGGTCGTGGCCCGGAAGAAAGACCCTTATTCCTATGCCCGCAAGGTCACCGAACCGTTTGCCAAATATTACCAGATTTATAAAATGGATAAAGCCAGGAGCTGATGCCTTCCAATACAAAGTACAAATTTCAAGTTAAGTGCCTAAAGTTAAAAAAGGAATTTCCTATACAATAAGTGTCAAGTGTCTAAAGTGATCCGCCTGAGGCGGAATAAAGTTGATGATCTCGTAAAAAGTCGTCACGCCGGCCTGCCTGTGCCTGGCAGACAGGTGAAAACCGGAGTTCAGGGTATTTATAAGTATTTGAAAATACTGGATTCCGGCTGGAGTTTATCCCGATGAAAATCGGGGCCGGAATGACGGAAAAGGGCATTTTCAGACTTTTTACGAGTTCATCAAAGTTGAAAAGCTGAATAAGGAAAGTTTATTCCTTGATCCTCCCTAAGAGCTCATTGGCGATGACTTCTTTCATGATTTCATCCGTACCGCCGCCGATCCGGCTTAAGCGGATATCCCGCCAGTAACGCTGAATCGGATACTCCATCATATAGCCATAGCCTCCGTAGATCTGCAGAGCGGCGTCAGCCACCCTGTTACCCATCTGCGCCGCAAAGAGTTTGGCCATGGAGATTTCCTTGACCGGGTACTCCCCGTTCTGAAAAAGCCAGGCACAGTAATAAGTAAGATGCCGGGCCGCTTCGATCTCCGTAGCCATGTCCGCCAGTCGATGGCGGGTCACCTGGAAATGAGCCAGGGGTTTTCCGAATTGAGCCCTTTCCTTAGAATATTTGCGGGCCAGTTCAAAGGCCATCTGGGCCCTGGCCACGGCATTGGCCGCGGCCATGATTCGTTCTCCCTGCAATTCCCACATGATATGGTAAAACCCTTTGCCTTCTTCCCCCAGGAGAGCGTCCGCCGGCACCCGGCAGTCCTCAAAGAGAAACTCCGCCGTGTCGGAAGAGCGCATGCCCACCTTATTCAGCTTGCGCGTCAAGGTAAAGCCGGGCATCCCTTTATCCACCAGGAACAGAGAAAATCCCCGGTATCCTTTTTTTTCGCCGGTTCGGGCGATGAGAGTAATGAAATCGGCCCGGGCGCCGTTGGTGATGAATATCTTCCGGCCGTTGATGACCCAATGGTCGCCGTCTCTCCTGGCCGTGGTCTGAATGGCGGCCACGTCTGAACCGGCGTTGGGTTCAGTGATGCCCAGGCAGGCAATCTTTTTCCCCTGGTTGGCCGGAAGGAGATATTTCATCTTCTGTTCTTCGGTTCCTAACTTGAAGATGGGCGGGGTGGCCATCTCGCTCTGCACAGCCACAGCCATGCCGATGGAACCCATGCCGCAGCGGCCGAGCTCCTCGGCCAGGACGACCGAAAAAAGGAAGTCGCCATTCTGGCCCCCGTACTTTTCCGGATAACGCAGGCCCAAATAGCCCAGCTCGCCCATGCGGGTAAAAATACTGTTAGGAAAGTCCTCGGCCTCTTCCCATTCCTCAGCATGAGGGGCTAACTCTTTTTCCACGAACTTGCGCACCGAATCCCTGAATAACTCGTGCTCTTCGGAAAACATTGGATGTTTCATCGTTTCGGCTCCTTAAAAACAAATTTATTGTATAGGAAATTGCTTTTTGGACACGGATGAACACAGATTATCAGGATAAATCAAAAAGAAAATAATTATCTGCGGTTATCTGCGAAAATCTGTGTCCCCATTAATTCAAAAAACGTTCACGAAGTTCGCGCTTGAGGACCTTGCTGCCAAACTTACTCTTGGGGAGGGAATCCATGAAGGCCACGGAGGTGGGTTTTTTATAGCTGGACAAATGTTGCTTGCAAAAATCGATTACTTCTCCTTCAGAAAGGGTGTTTCCCTCTTTGACGACTACAACCGCCTTAACGGTCTCTCCCCATTTTTTATCCGGTACACCGATGACCACTGCTTCAGCGATCTTGGGATGCCGGGACAGAACTTCTTCAACTTCTTTGGAGTAAATATTCAGGCCGCCGCTTTTGATCATGTCTTTTTTTCGATCCACGAAATAGAGGAATCCATCGACGTCATACTTTCCCAAATCCCCGGTGTGTAACCATCCTCCCCGCGTGGTCTGGGCTGTCTCTTCCGGGTTTCGGAAATATTCCTTCATTACGGTGGGGCCTTTGACGATGATTTCGCCAACTTCCCCGGTGGGAAGGTCCTGATCATTTTCATCCACAATACGCACTTCCGTGGACATGTATGGCTTGCCCACACTCCCTGGCTCTTTGGGCCGGTCCCCGGGTTTGAGAACCGTTACCCCGGGTGACGCTTCGGTCAGGGCATAACTGACATAGGTTTTCGCATTGGGAAAAAGCCGGGTTTGAATGGCCTGCTGCATGTCCTCATGTAGAATTCCCTGGGAGGAGAGGTACATGCGCATGGAGCGGGTGTCATATTCTCCCCGGTCCATTTCCTTGAGAAGCTCTCCCCATATTGTAGGGTTTCCGGTCATAGCCGTGACGCGTTCGCGCTGGATGATCTCTAAGCATTTCCGGGAGTCGAATTCCCGGCTGACGATAAAAGTCCCTCCCGCATACATGTAGGCTAAAAACCGGCTCAGAGCGGCGGTATGGAAGAGGGGCATGGGAAAGTAGATGACATCTGCGAATGTAGGACTCTGAATTTCCGTGGTAACGTTAATGATGTTCCAGAGCAGAGACTTGTGGGTGAGAACGGCCCCTTTGGGAACGCCTGTTGTGCCGCCGGTGAAAAGAATAAAAGCCTCATCTTCTTCTTGCACCTCGCTGGGATAGTCGGTGGAAGAATTTTGGTCGATCAATTTATCATAAGATCTGGCGAAGGAGGGCAGGCCGGTTCCGATGAAAATCCATTCCTCGACCTGCGGAAGAAAGGAGCGGATTCGTTCCACACGTTCCAGAAAGTCCCGGTGGAAAATGAGCATCTTGCAGCCGGTGAAATCGGCCTGGTGTTGAATCTCTTTGTCCGTGCCCCAGGCATTCAGGGGGACGGTAATGGCTCCCATCTTCAGGTGAGCGATGTAGGCCTCCATGAGCTCAAGGGAGTTAAAGGAAAGGGTGGCGATGCGGTCGCCCTTCCTCAGGCCAAGGCTGGCAAGGGATCTGGCCAGGCGGTTGGCGCGCTCATTCAACTCCCGGTAGGTTCGCCGTTCCTCTCCGCATATAATGGCGGTTTTATGGGGATATTTCCGGGCATTGCGGACTACAGAATACCCCAAAGTCATTTCCATAGCATTCCTTTCCGATGCCCAGTACCACCTTGCCTAAAAAGAGCATTATAACATTCCATGCTCTTCCCAGGCCCGGGGGCCAGGGCGCTTCGCTTGGCATCATGAGGCGCTTGGCTTTCCATGGATCAGGCGGGAAAGAGCTCCCCGCCTCAATGTGCGGAAACTATGCAAATCCTTTCCTTCAAGGTTTTCTCCCGGCCGATGCTGCCGGCGCTCAGCCCCCTGGCCCCCGAGCCACGATATAAGCTGTGTTTAACAACAACATGAGTCAAATGGAAAAGTCGAAAAATTTATTCAATCCCGGCAATATTCCTGGCCAGATTTTTTTTAGCCTCGAGATCTGCCTGGCGGCGGATCATTATGCGCTGGGCCTGGGGCGGGCCGGCGCCATGCATGGATTCGGTGCGATAGCCAACGGCGGCTGTGCCCAGGGTGATGTTTTCGATTAGACGCAGAATGCGCATGCGGTGCTCGGTGGGTATTGAAGCAACTCCTTTCAGATACTTCTGGATATAAGGACCAGTGCGTTCATTGCGCAGGTCTTTTTCCGAGGGCATGGTAACCATTAAGCCTCCGGCAATGTCTTCAGCCAGCCGGGCAATCTCATAAGGAAACCGGGTGACATTCTGTTTGCACACGTTGGCTAAGAGCATGTCGATTTCATAGTTTCCAGCCGGGGTGGGATAGCCTTCAGAGGAACAGGCCAGGCCGCAGGAATAAAGGGTTTCATTGAGGTGGATCATTTCGATGAGTTTGTCAACAATGTGCGAAGCTTTGGCTGTGCCGTTAAAATCCGCAGCCAGCGAGGCCGCGCCAATGAGGACATCGCCGACTCCGACTTTGCACCCCCCGTAACTCTGGCGGTGATAGCCGGCGAAACGCTCCACCAGCGAGCCGACGAAGTCTGTTTCCCCGCAGAGGAAGACCCGTTCCCAGGGGACAAAGACCTCGTCGAAAATGGCCAGAACTTCGTGCCCGCCGTACTGATGGTTGCCTACGTCGATAGCGCTTCCTTCCAGCTTGCGGGTGTCGCAGGACTGCCGGCCGTAAATAAAAAACAGGCCCTTGGCGTCCGTAGGCGCGGCGAAGGAGACAGCATAATCCTTCTCATCATCCCGCAGGGCTATGGTAGGCATGGCGATGACTTCATGCGAATTAACCATACCGGTTTGGTGAGCTTTGGCCCCGCGGACTACGATCCCGTCATTTCTCTTTTCGACCACCCGCAGGTAAAGATCAGGGTCAGCCTGCTGGCCGGGGCGCAGGCTCCGGTCTCCCTTGACGTCGGTCATGGCCCCGTCCACAACCCAATCTTCCTCCTGGACGTTTTGCAGAAAACCTTTAAAGCGGGAATGGTAGGATGTGCCGTGTTTTTTATCAGCTTCAAAGGTGGTGCTGTAGAGCGCGTTCATTGCGTCCATGCCTACGCAGCGCTGAAAGCAGGAGGCTGTCTTCTGTCCCAAAAGGCGCTGCATCTTTACCTTATTGACCAGATCCTGAGCGCTCCCATGGATGGCCGTGAAGCGATTGATGGTCTTCCCGGTCAAATGAGAGGCGGTGGTCATGAAATGCTTATATTTTTCTTCCTGGGCCAGGCGGAAGGTCATGGCTACAGAATTGAGGGAAGGGCGAATGATGGGATGGTCAACGGGATTTGTTACCCTTTCTCCCAGGAGATAGATTTCCAAATTCAGTCTTCGCAGGCTTTCGATATATTGCTCTTCGGTCTTCATCTTTTTCTCTGTCCTCTCACCCTACCCGCGCATGAGCGCGCCGCCGGCCACGATCCGGTTAACCTGATTGGTTCCTTCGAAGATCTGCTGGAGCTTGGCGTCGCGCATGTATTTTTCCACGGCATAATCTTTGGTATATCCGTATCCGCCGTAGATCTGGACAGCATCGGTAGTCACGCGCATGGCCACGTCCGTGGCGTAAAATTTAGCCTGGGCCGCTTCCCGGGTGAAGCGTTTTCCGGCATCGGCCAGTGATCCGGCATACCAGGTGAGTAAACGGGCGGAATCAACGGCCGCGGCCATATCGGCCAGCATAAAATTGAGGGCCTGAAAAGTTCCAATGGGCTTGCCGAATTGCACCCGCTTTTTAGCGTAGTCCAAAGCCGCTTCGAAAGCTGCCCGGGCCAGGCCCACTCCGCAAGTGGCGATATTCACCCGGCCTTCGTCTAAGGTTTCCATGGCAATTTTGAAACCTTCTGCTTCTTTTCCCAAAAGGTTTTCCCGGGGGACGATGACATTTTCCAGGTTGACCTCGGCCACGTTGAGAGCGCGATGGCCCATCTTGTCTTCCACTTTGCCGATGGAGAGGCCGGGGGATTCGCGGGGAACAATGAATCCGCAGATCCCCTTTGTCCCTTTCGCTGGGTCGATTGTGGCGAAAATGGTGTAAAGGGCGGCATAACTGGCATTGGTGATAAAGCATTTCTGTCCGTTGAGCACGTAATGGTCGCCTTCCAATTTGGCCAGGGTCTTCAGGCCTGCGGCGTCAGACCCTGCTTCCCGTTCAGTCAGGCCGAAAGAGGCGGTCTGGCCAGCCTGGTTTAAGGGTATAAGGAAACTCCGCTTTTGCTCGTCAGATCCGGCTATCAAAATGGGGCCGCAGGCCAAAGAATTGATCCCGATCATTCCGGAAATGGCCACACAGGCCGCATTCATTTCCTCGGTGATCAGGGAGGCGTTGACCAGGCCCATGCCCTGCCCGCCGTATTCCCTGGGGCAGGTGAGGTTCATCAGGCCGGCCGCGTGGGCTTTCTTAATGATCTCTTCGGGGAATGCCGGTTCTTTGTCATACTGTAAAGCCACGGGAGAAATTTCCTTCATAGAAAATTTCCTGGCCAGATTTTGTAAAGCTCTTTGTTCTTCGCTCAGATTAAAATTGATCATTCGGATTCTCCTCCTTCGGTCCTTTAAATTTCGGGAAAGTTGATGGCTTCGTAAAAAGTCCATCTGCGGCGTTACGCTTCACCCCCGTCGTTGCCGCGTACCTTGTAAGTACGCCTCACTCCTCAGGTTTTGCGCGCCTTGCATATGGAGCTTTTTACTTGGCCATCCAAATTTTGACTTTTTACGAGATCATCAAAGTTATATGCGTGAAAAAGGCGGGTTTTGGACCCTAACATTTTTATCACATAAGTCTTTTTATCAGAAAATATTTGGGTTGTCCAGCAAGATTGTTACGGGTCCGGAGTTTACCAGCTCAACATCCATCAGGGCCTGGAAAACTCCGGCGGCCACCGGAATTCCTCTCTTCCTAACTTGGTCTATGAAGGCATCGTAGAGGGCCTTAGCCGCCTCCGGGGGGCCGGCTTCAGTAAAGGAAGGCCGCCGCCCCTTGCGGCAGTCAGCGTAGAGGGTAAACTGGGATATGACCATCAATTCGCCGCCGGTATCCAGGAGGGATAGGTTCATCTTTCCTTCCCCATCTTCGAAGATGCGCAGGTTGATGATTTTATCAAGAAGGGGATCGATCGCTGCCAAAGAATCTTCCCTGCCCACACCCAGGAGGATAAGGAGACCTTTGCCGATTTCACCAACGACCTTTCCTTCGACCCGGACCTGCGCCCGGCTGACTCTCTGGATCACTGTTCTCATTTTTCTTCCTTTTGCAACACCCTCAGCCTCTCCGATCACGGCCAGGTCGTGGTTTTGGCCTCCTGGGCTTTGTTTTGTCATCCTTGAGGGGTTCCAGGTCCCGCGAAGTCAGATCAGCCACTTTTCGGTATTTTTCAGGAGAGAATTCATTCATCCAGGCGAGCAGCAGCTCTTTTGTCCTTTCAAAATCAGCTATCTGGTCTTTTCTAAGGGAGGAAGCCCGGGGAGAAATTTCCCGCAAGGGGTTGCGAAAGACATTATTCTTCATGAGGCGGAAGTCCAGGTGCGGGCCCGTGGAAAGGCCGGTGGACCCGACATATCCAATAAGCTGTTTCTGGCGGACGGCCGTTCCATTTTTAATCCCCGGAGCAAACCGGCTGAGGTGTCCGTACATCGATTTATAGCCATCCCTATGATTGATGATGACCTGATTTCCATATCCCCCATTCCACCCGCAAAAAGAAACTTTCCCGTCCGCTACGGCCCACACCGGGCTGCCTTTGGGAGCGGCATAATCGATGCCATAATGAGGGCGATATCCTCCCAGGATGGGATGCCGGCGGGATTTGGAATAACCGGAAGTAATCCGGTTGAACTGGAGGGGCGAGCGCAAAAATAATTTCCGCAAGGATTCCCCCCCAAAATTGTAATAACCGCCCTCTTTTCCGGAACCCGGGAAAAAAATCGCCTGGTGGGCCTTGGACCCGCTCTGGTAGGCGGCGTAAAGCGTCCGTCCGTATTTAACGAAAGTGTTGCCCGTATAATATTTCTCCACCACGATCTGAAAGCGGTCTGCGGGTTTAGGGTCGGAGTGGAAATCGATCTCGGAGGCGAAGATTCCGGCAAAGTCGAGGACCAGTTGATCATGCTCGCTCAGCGCATCCATCGCTTCAAAAAGACTTGTAGATATTTCTCCTGATATCCGGGCCCAGTACTTTTCTACGGGAACTTCCTTTTTCCGGGATTGCCACTCCCCTGAAGGTTGCGCCGTTATCTGGTAGATGTCTATGGGGCTGGTTTGATAGAAAAAGCTTAGAAACTGGCCATCAGGAGTTAAGCGCACCTCGAAGGAATCACCTGGCTTCATTTTCCGCAGGTTGATCAGGGAATTTAATTTCTGGCAAATGGCTTCGACCATGGCCGGGGGCAAGTTCCGGGAGCGAAGGATTGAGGAAAGCGTGTCGCCTTTACCCACTTGGCCGGAATGGATTTTATCCGGGGGGAGAGCAGGGGGGAGGGCAAGGGGCTCCTGAGTTTTAGCGGGCTTAAGCTTATCGGGGGGAGAGGGGCGGAAAAAGGCAATAACGAGGATGATGCCCATTAGCGAAGCAAAGAGATAAAGAAAATAACGCTGGCGCTTCCTTTTAAATTTGCCTTCAGGAATCTTATCGGCTTCCACCACTTCTCCGATGATTATTACAGCGTATAGCTATCCAAACAAAACTTAGGGTAACACTTTAGCTCTTTGAAAAGGTGTATCACCAGGGCTAAGGGATTCCAGGGCCCGGGGGCCAGACCGGCCCGCTTGGAATCATAAGGCGCTGATTTCTCCGTGGATGGGGCGGGGAAGATACTCCCCGCCTCATCCGGAGGAAACGGGCTTTTATCCTCGAGGACAAGGGGAAACCCAACCGATGCTTCCGGCGCGTTCCGGCCTGGCCCCCGGGCCCAAACAGAGGCATTGCCGCCATTTTTTCAAAACTCTAAACTGATACAACTCAGGATGAAGTATACCCTTTGACAGGGAAACTTTCAAGGTTAAAAATCAGGTAACAATTTAGCCCTTTGCCCTTTGAAAAGAGGTGGGGCGTAAGGTCAGAGGGAATCCATGGTCCGGGGGGCTGGTCCCGCCATGGCGGGATTGGAATCATAAGGCGCTGATTTCTTCGCGGGTGGGGCGGGGAAAACGCCCCCCGCATCCTCCGGCGGAAACGAGGAGGGTTCATCGTAGCCAAGCGGAAACCCGGCCGATGCTTCCGGCGCGTTCCACCCAGATCCCCGGCCCTCAACAAAGGTGGTAAAACCACTTTTTCAAACCGCTAAATTGATACAAAATCCGGGTTATCTTAGGGAGGTATAAAACATCATGCCGGACAAGAAGATAAGGGCGATGATGGTCAGATAGGAGATGAGGTTTAGGACCCAGCCGTTGACATAAGTCCCCATGATCTTCCGGTCGTTTATCAGGATGAGTATGAAAATGAGAACGAAAGGAAGGAGCAGGCCGTTGATCACCTGCGAGTAGAACATGATGGGTATCAAAGGAATATTTGGGAAGAGAATGACTGAGGCTCCCAGGAAAATCATGAGGGAGTAAAGGCCGTAGAATTGCGGGGCCTCGGCGAACTTGCGATTCAGACTGGATTCCCAGCCGAAAGCTTCGCAGATGGTATAGGCCGTTGAGAGCGGCAGAATGGAGGCAGCGAACAGGGAAGCGTTCAGCAGGCCAAAAGCAAACAACCAGGTGCAGTATTTTCCGGCTAAGGGGGCCAGGGCCAGGGCAGCGTCTTTGGCTGTCTCGATTTTTATCCCGGCCTGAAAAATGGTTACGGCGCAAAGCATGATGATGAAGAACGCCACAACATGCACGATCACCGAGCCAAAGATCACGTCCATGCGAGCGTACTGGTAATCCTCGGCCTTCAACCCTTTGTCCACCACGGAAGATTGCAGGTAAAATTGCATCCAGGGGGCAATGGTCGTGCCCACCAGGCCCACGGCCATGGTCAGAAAATCAGCTTCGAAGCGGATGGTGGGGGTGATCAACTGCTCGCCGATCAGGGCCCAGTCAGGTTTAGCCAGGAATCCGGAGATGATGTAGGAGATATAGAAAAAGCAGGCGACCAGAAAAACTTTTTCCACGGATTTGTAACTGCCCTTGACTACCAGCCACCAGACGAAAAAGGCGCTCAGGGGAACAGAGATATACTTGCTGACTCCGAATATTTCCATGCTGGCCGCCACCCCCGCAAAATTGGATATGGCGTTGCCGAAATTGGTTAAAAAAAGGGCGACCATCAAATAGAAGGTAACCTTGGCCCCAAAACGTTCGCGGATAAGCTCGGAGAGCCCCTTTCCCGAAACAACCCCCATGCGGGCGCACATCTCCTGGATGACGATCAACGCTAAAGTGGTGGGAATCAGAACCCAGAGGAGGGTCAGGCCGAATTCGGAACCGGCCAGGGAATAAGTGGTGATCCCGCCGGCATCATTGTCCACGTTGGAAGTGATGATGCCCGGGCCGATGAGGGCAAAGAAAATACCCAGGTTTCTTAAGAACCCTTTGCGGGAAATTTTTTCGGCGGCAGCCGGCACGGTTGTCTGCGGGCGGGTTGCGGGCAAGGTTGTATATCCCCTTCTTCCATCTTAATCATTTCCCTAATTGGGGCGCGACCACTTCGAGAAGATTTTTAAAAGTGATTACCCCTTTAATCCGGTTATGCTCGTCCGTCACCGGAATAGCCTGAAAACCATACTTGGCAAAAAGACTGGCGATCTCTTCTTTCCCCTCCTCGACCGTTACGGTGACGACGCGCGCATCCATCAGATCCGCAAGGCTGGCCTGTGGATGGGCCGTGAAGAGATCCCGCAGGCTGACCACCCCGAGGAGGTGTTCTTCCGCGTCGGTAACATAAAGATAGTAGATCAAATCCAGGTTTTCCGCCTGCTGGCGAAGATGATCCAGGGCTTCCTGGACATTCGCTTGCGGCGGGAGGGCCGGAAAAGAAGTGGTCATCAACCCTCCGGCTTTTTCTTCGGGGTGGACCAGAAGCTCTTTGACGTCCTCGGCAATTTCTTTTTCCATCTCTTTGAGGATGCCCTCGGCTTTTTCTTTGGGAAGATCTCCCAGAAGATCAGCGGCCTCGCTGGGGGACATCTCCTCGATAATATCAGAAGCGTGGGCCGGATTCAGGTTTTCAATCAGGCGGACCTGAATCTTCGGGTCTGTTTCTTCGAGAGCCTCCGCGGCGGTCTCGATGTCCAGGGACTGGAAGACCTCGGACCGCTTGTGAATGTCCAGTTCCTCGATAATGTCCGCCAGGTCTGCCGGGTGGAGCTGGGCCAGGCGGTTTTGGGCAATCCTCAGCCGCAGCAGGTCGGGGGAAGAAAGAGGCTGGACAAATCTCCAGGGAATTAAAGAGTCGGTTAAATGGTAGTCGAAGAACCACTGGAAAAACCTGTCCATGGCCTTTTCCCAGCCTACTCTTCTCATCAACCCGCGCAGGCCGACGTCCACATGGACCAGGCGCAGGCTGTGGTTAACCTTTAAAAGATGGAGATCATTTACCCGCAAGACTTTGGCCCCATGGGTGTCCACAATCTGTTTGTCCAACAGGGATTCTTTGAGCAGCAACTCCCCTTCCTTCACGGGCACTTCGATTTGGTTCCCTATGTTTGCGGGTTCGACGATTAATTCCCTGCCCAAATCGATGATCTTTTCCCAGGAGAAACGGAGGATGGCTTTTTTCCCGATGGGCTTGAAAAGGACCCCAGTCACCGGAGGATATATTTCGGCGCTGGTGACCACCAGGTCGCAGACCCTCCCCCAGGGCCGGCCAGTGGAGTCAACAATTTTTTTTCCCAGGATCTGGCTTAAAAACAAAAAAACCTGAGGGCTGAGATTGATGGCCATGCGCATTACCTCCAGGTGAATTATTTATATCATTTTTATGGGCGAATGCAAAGGGTTTTTGCGGTGGTAAAAATGACCTTTTTGGTCTATACTCCAAATTTTAAGGGAAATGGAAAAGGCAGCACATTGGCGTGATTGCTTCCAGAGATGTCCTCACCGATCGGATTCAAATGATCCCCTCCGCTGATTTTGTGATAAAAGACAGCGATATTTTGGCGGTGGTCGGTAAAGAACAGGATATAAGGAAAATTAAGTAACCGATTTTGTTTTTTCTCTGCGTCCTCTGTGAATTCTGGGTTTAAAAATATTGTAACACTTTAGCCCTTTGAAAAGAGGTGGAGCGTAAGGTCAGAGGGAATCCATGGTCCGGGGGCCTGGTTCCGCCATGGCGGGATTGGAATCATAAGGCGCTGATTTCTTCGCGGACGGGGCGGGGAAAACGCTCCCCGCCTCCTCCGGCGGAAACGAGCGGGGTTCTTCGTGGCCAAGCGGAAACCCGGCCGATGCTTCCGGCGCGTTCCACCCAGACCCCCGGACCTCAACAAAGGTGGTAAAACCACTTTTTCAAACCGCTAAATTGATACAAAATATTTTAGGTGTATAGGAAATTCCTTTTTGGACATGGGTGTACACAGATTATCGGGATAAAATAAAAAGAAATTATTATCTGCGGTTATCTGTGAAAATCTGTGTCCCAATAAATTTATTGTATAGGAATTTGCTTTTTTAACTTTAGGCACTTTAGGCGCTTAGCGCCTCATTAAAACAAACATGTTTGTAAGAAGGAAATGCCTGCCGATAAATCCCCCTTTCCCCCCTTTGCCAAAGGGGGGTTAGGGGGGATTTCAGGACTTTTCGCTGCCCGTCTGAGGCGGGCCTTTTTTTCCGTGGGCAGTCGCGGAAAAAGCATACTCACTTAACTTGATTGTATAGGAATTTCCTTTTCTATCCCCCTCCCCCCAACCCCCTCCCGCCAGGGGAGGGGAGATACTGGGGGATCCAAAATTCCCTCCCCCTCGATGGGGGAGGGTTGGGGTGGGGGTGTTAATAACTTGAAAAGACAAGGAGATCGAGATGAATATTTTGTTATTCGGCCCCAACGGGAGCGGGAAAGGCACCCAGGGAGCCATTCTTCAGAAACAATTCAACATTCAACACATCGAAACAGGAGTCATCTTCCGGGATAATATATCAAAAGGAACGGAACTGGGAAGCAAGGCCAAGCAACACATCGACCGGGGGGAATTGGTTCCAGACCACATCACCATCCCCATGATTCTTAGCCGGTTGAAACAGCCTGACTGCGCTAAAGGATGGCTTTTAGATGGATTTCCGCGGAACGTCAACCAGGCCAAACAGCTCGATAACGCCCTGAACAAAGAAAATTTGCAACTGGATTACGTGATCGAAATCGTGTTGGATCGCCAAACCTCCAAGAACCGGATCATGGGGCGGAGACTATGCCTCAACGACAATAACCATCCGAATAATATTTTCATTGAGGCCATAAAGCCAATCCAGAAAGACGGAAATATGGCTTGCCGGGTTTGCGGCGGGGAATTGAAGACCAGATCGGATGATCAGGATGAAGTGGCCATTGACAAAAGACATGCCATTTACTACGACCAGGAAAGCGGCACCCTTGCTGCGGTCAACTACTTCAAAGAAAAAGTTAAAAATACCGGCGCCGGGTTTAAAATTATCGAGCTTGATGGCCGGTTAGGAGTTAAAGAAGTTTCTCAAGAATTATTGAATAACATTTCAATATAAAATTTAAAAATAGGTATTACTTTAGCTTTTTGAAAACTATCCCGAACAGGGTGATTTTTAAGGGCGTCATTCCTGCGAAAGCAGGAATCCAGGATTTTTCCTAATGGGTTCTGGATTCCCGTTCCCCGTTTTCGCGAGGACAAGCTTCACGGGAATGACAAAACGTAGACTTTTTTCAAAGGGCTAAAGTGTTGCGAAAAATATTTTGAGACTATGAAACCTCGAATCGCCATTACCCTGGAACTCAGCATAAAAGGAGAAAAGCGGCTCAACTTTCTTGACATCGCTTATGCCCAGGCCATAGGGGAAGCCGGGGGAATGCCGGTGCATTTTCCCCCGCTTCCTTCACCGGAATTTTTTAAGGAGGCTTTAAGTTTAATCGATGGGCTGGTTTTGACTGGCGGGGCGGATATTCACCCTTCTTTTTACGGAGAAGAAATAACAGCCCCCATCAGCCTATCCCCGGATCAGCGGACGGAGTTCGACCTCCAATTTTTTCGGGCGACCTTAAAAGCAGGCAAGGCAATCCTGGCGATTTGCCACGGCATGCAAGTTATGAACGTTGCCCTCGGCGGGTCTCTTTATCAAGATCTGGACACTCAAAGGCCTGGTTCGCTGTTGCACCGGCAAAGGGAGAGAAAACCACCTGCGATGCACCGGGTACAAGTGGAGACCGGGTCAAAGTTGGCCGAATTTTTGGGAGATATGCGGGAGTTTGACGTATGCAGCACCCATCATCAGGCTGTCAAGGTTCTCGGAAATGGCCTGAAAGTCAACGCCAGGTCACCTGATGGCCTGTTTGAAGGAATCGAACTGCCCGATTTTCCCAAGGTTATAGGTATCCAGTGGCATCCGGAAAAAGACCCGGCGAGCGAAGCCAGCAGAAGACTTTTCAAGGAGTTCGTAGCCTTGGCTGGTTCATAAATTGATGATCTCGAAAAAAGGCGAAAAAGCAGTCACTCCTGCGAAAGCAGGAGTCCAGATTTCGCGGGTATGACAAAAATGGGACAAAAAGGGCTTTTTGCGAAACCATCATAATTGACCAGACATCTTTTCCCAAAATCTCCCCTCACCCCTCTTTTCCAGAGAGGGGAATTCCTCCCTAAAAATCTCTTGATCCTATTGCTCCGATTTCATATAATCCCAGCGTAAGGGCGCAATGCCTTCGCTCTCATCCTTTCTGGTCCCTCACCATCGACCCATGATAGCCTTTACCCGGATTCACTCTGTCTTCGGAGTTTAGGGGGTACTGTAGTGGGTAAGAAACTTTCTTATGAGCGCTACCACTGGTTTCACGGGCAGATTAAAGCAAGGCGATACCCCAATGCCCGGAAACTCTCTCAAAGGTTTGAAGTCTTTTTCCGATCAAGATCTCAAAATGTGATCTTGAAGACTCCAGAGCCATAATTTCAGCTTTGCCAGCGACGATTTCCTATTATCACCGGACTTCAGGTTTGAATTGACCAGCGAGGAGTATGATGGTGTAAGGCGCCAAATTGGCACCTTTAAAAGAGGAGAACATTCCAAATATCTCCCGATGGCTTTCCCGAACAAGGAGTGGCCATGCTCTCCACCGTCCTGCGGAGTGACCGCGCGATTTACGTCAACATAGAAATTATGAGAGCTTTCGTGCGCCTGCGGCGAATGCTGGCTACCAATGCAGACCTGGGGCGCAGACTCAATGAATAGGTTAAAGAGAAACTTTCCTCAAATTTGGCAAGGAACCGGAAGAGAGTTTAAGATTTCGTCAAACATTTCACCGTTCGCCGGGTCACTCCCAAAGATAAATTTGGAGTCCGTCCGGCGAATGCCGGGATAAATGACACGAACCTTGGGAATGGCAGTTTTTCTTGACTTTTCCTGCGGATTCTGTATATTTCGTATTTCGAGATCGAGATGAAGCCGCATCCTTGCCAGTAAGTGTTTCAGAATCATTCTTCCCAGTCGCCAAATTGAGACTGGCGCTTTGATTTTCCTGGAATTCAAATTTACCTTGAATTATCTGGGAGCAAAATGAAAACACAGCGCCTATTCCATCTCATCCAGACTATCAGCGAAGTAATAGCCAACCCCAATCAGCCGCTCCATGTCTTCAGCGGAATCACCCCGGCGCCAAATGATTTTATATCATGGGGATCTGCTTTTCACATCCTATTTTCAAAGGTAAAATATGACCAAAATAAAACCTCCGATTCCAATTGAGCGCATGCAACATGTGATCTTATTTATCCGCGGCAAGAAGGTTATGCTGGATGCTGATCTTGCCAAGCTTTATGGAGTGCCCACCAAGCGCCTGAATGAAAAGGTGAAACGGAATAAAGACCGTTTTCCTGATGACTTTGTGTTTCAATTGGATCCATCAGAAATCGATTTTTTGAGGTCGCAAATTGCGACCTCAAAAATGGGCCGAGGTGGACAACGCTATGCTCCATTTGCCTTCACTGAGCATGGGGCGATCATGTTGGCTGCCATCCTCAATACGCCACGGGCCACAGAAGTCAGTGTATATGTGGTGCGAGCTTTCGTTAAACTGCGTGAAATGTTAGCCAGCCATAAGGAATTAGCCTTAAAATTTGCCGAATTAGAACGGAAAATTGGCAGTCATGACGAGGCAATCCGATCTCTCGTATCAGCAATCCGGCAATTGATGGTGGAAAGGGAAACTCGAAAGAAAAAGATTGGATTTCAGCTACGGAAAAAAAGATCTTGCTATAAAGCCACGGTTTGAAATAAAGAATTTTTATTAACCAGATAATATAAAAGATTAACTCCGTCTTGCCGGACTTGATCCGGCATCCAGTATTTTCTTGGATACCCGCCTTCACGGGAATGATTATTTTTGTTGTATTTGGTTGCCGGAATAATAACCTGAAACTTGGAACCGGAAACTCGTAACATCGCTTTTGCCTTTAAATCCTGAATCCCGGAGATTTTTGGGATGCTGGGGAATGAGGCAACTTTTTTAAGAATAAGGAATGTGATGCACGTTCTGCACGAACGTTCCATTTTTCACTCAGACCCATAAACTTGTATATGGACTTTCAGCAATACCTGAAAATCTGTTTTGAAGATTCAAGGGGGAGTATTTTTAACCCAACAAGTGCCTAAATACAAGTGAAAAGAGGAGATTTATAAATGGGTCAAAAGAGAATTGTTATTAAACGAACGAACGCCCAAGCAATTGAGATTCCCAAAGAGCTGCTATGGGATTACAAAAAGCCTCCCGATGATCCACTGTGGAGGCTTCAAAGGATAGCCGATTTTTTCCCGGTTTATGGCCGGGATAGAGAGACCGTGTTTAGGCTTTACAAAATGATGGGAAAGCTTAGGATGGATGAGACCACAAGACTGCTCGTAGAAGAATACAAGAATGCCTGGGAGGAGAAGAGTGGAAAAAATAAAAAATAATCCTATTCTTACAAAACATCAGAAGATCTTATTAAGGCATTTTGCAGAATGGCCCGGGGCTTCGAAGTTTTATATTACGGCTGGGACCGCTTTGTCAGCCTTTTTCCTCCGACATCGTCTATCGGAAGACCTCGACTTCTTCACCGAGGAGGAGGTTGAAACAGAACTCATTTTGGCCTTTTTGAAATCCCTACCGGAGGTTCAAGATTTAAATCTCGAAAGGAAGTTCGATAGAAAAATATTCATAATCCGGTACCGAGACGCTGGATACTTAAAAGTGGAATTCACAAAATATCCATTTAAAACGATTAAACCATTCAAGAGGGTTGAGGGAATACAGGTTGATAGCATCCTCGACATCTTGGCTAATAAATTCATGGCATTGACAGACAGGAAGGATGTGAAAGACTATGTGGACATTTATTTTATCTTGAGAGATTGTCCAAAACCGTCCATCGATGAAATGGTCGAGGCCACGGAACAAAAATTCGGCATCAAAGGGTTAAGGTATATCCTTCAAGGAAGGTTCTTGGAATGTCCGGAAAAGGGAGTAGAACTGCTGAATATGAAGAAAGAATGTCAAGACCAGGAGATGGCTGTTTTCTTTAAAGGGCTGGCGAGAAAACTGATAAAAAAGAGTATCGGAAAATCAGGATAATCAGATAACAACCGCTCTCCCCTCTTGAATATGCTCCTCCCTCCAGCTCCCTCTCCCCTCGTGAAAGAGGGTAGGGTGAGGGGGAGGCAGCCACAGCCCTGGGTCGCGCCATTCCTTAACCGCTGACACTTACATTGATATCTATGAAGATCGAAAAGACAGAGATCTGGATAACCACTGAAAATCCATTGGAACTTAGCGACGGAAACTCCAAGAATGAAAATTAGTTTTCAGCTTAGGATGTCCCTTTTATAAAGCGGGGGCCCAAAGGAATTTATGAAGATCCGTAATCCTGGAGATTTTTTTTATGCTGGGGAATGGGGGACCTTTTTATCTAAGAATAAAGAATCTAAGGTCCCTTCTGCCCGAAGGTCCCATTTTTCACACAATCGGTTTTCATGGTGGTCTGGGCAATTTAATTTCGGATAATTCGCAATATAATATAACGAAATACAACAAAAACCGCACTTTCGTGATATAGTATGACGAAAAGAGAAGAATGTGTCGGATTCTAACTCTCATAAGGAGAAGTATCTCATGTTCAAGCACGATGCCGAAAATGAAATAAATTCAATTCCGACAAGGATAGAAGCTTACTTTAATGCTCTTTTCCATTTAATAGAATCGAAAGCAGCTGAGTTGGGAATTCACCTTGAGAAACTTCAGAAGGTCAGATTGATCCTGGAAAATAATCAAGAGATTTTTGGAGAGAATACTGAAAAGGTTTGGAGGTCATTTCAAGAGATTGAAAATCAGATAAGGCCCGGACAGATTTATGGAGGAGCAATTGACGGTAAGAAACTTAGAAGGACGCAAGAGCTCTTTCGATTTGTTGAAGCAATTTGCGGAGTGCCAGAATGATACAAGATGAATTTAAAGACTTGGTTTTTAAATTTGCAAAGCACGCCTCGGTAGAGGAAGTCGCTCACATATTCTTATTTGGGTCGGTAGCCAAAGGCGATGCCGATAGACGATCTGATATAGATTTGTTGGTAGTTTTGGATTCCTATAACAGGGATTTTGAAGAAGTTGAAGCAAGAACGAGAATCTCGGAACTCGCTTTTAGCCTGGAGAAAGAATACGGGAAAAGTATTCAACTTATTTTCACAAACAAAAACTTTGCAGGCTTAGATGATCATTTTATGGAAGTGGTGATGAAGGAAGGGATCCTTTTATTTTCGAGGTCTCCTTCAATAACAGTTAACGGTTTGGAATTAGAACATTATGTGCTTGTAACGTTTGGCCTTGCGAATTTGAATCCTAAGAATAAGATGAAAGTTAAAAGGATATTATATGGTCAAAAAACAAGAAAACTTATAAAGGATAAATCGTATGAGAGCGAAAAATTGGGAATCGTTCAAACATTGCAGGGGATGCGTGTAGGAGCTGGTGTCGTAGCTATACCCCAAAAGAATATCCATAATTTTAGAGAGGAATTAGGCAAGCTCAAAGTAACCTTCAAGGAAATAGATTTGTGGTTCCCGAAAGATAGCATAAAGAAACTTATGTCGAGGACCAGGGTATATCACCCCATTAACCCTTGATTCTTCTATCCGGGCAATACAGCGTCCTTTCCCTCTCTCCTGGCGGGAGGGGGTTGGGCGTGCCCTGAGTCCCGCGCATCGCGGGATCGAAATTCCCTCTCCCCTGGCGGGAGAAATTAATGTTTCCCCTGGCGGGAGAGGGCAGGGTGAGGGGAAGGCAGCCGCAGCCTTAGGTTGCGCCTTTCACCAACCGCTGACACTGACACTGGTATCTATGAACCTCGAAAAGACCGAGATCTGGATAACCACTGAAAATCCATTGGCACTTAGCGATGGCCGCGCCATCCGTGGGTTTTTCGGGAATTTACATAGAAATAGTCCAGAATTTCATGGGCATATGGGAAGTAAGTTATGCTTTCTGCAATAAGATAAATCGGCAAATGGCAGATAGAGATTAAAGCTGTCTAATTTTTAAAAAGGAGTGGTATTCAATGATTAACGCAATGAGAACAATGGCATGGGATTCTCTTTTTGACAAACTGGGAGACAAAGACAATCCGCCTCAAAATCTGGAAGAATGGTATCACAAGTTACGCACCGATCACCCTGAACGGCTGTTTCCATTTTTGGTTGAGAGTGGAGAAAATGTTGAAAAAATCTATATTCTTGAGAAGGATGTAGACCAAGACATTGTCAGGCTGTCTCCTGAAGATATGACTGAAGAAAAGGCAAGGTGGCTACCGTTTATGAGGCCATCTGGTTCTCAAGGGGCACAGATTGGGCCAGTAATAAAACGCAGCTATAGTAAGGCAGGAGGTCCAGGACCTTCCACTAAAATCCTTAAAACAACTATTGAATCATTTGAGGAAATTGCTGGTGATAATAAACCGTGGTCACCTTATTTTAATGAAATTGTAGGGTTGCTGAATCGTCCACAACTCAAACTTATAGATAACTCTATTGTCTGTTGGAAAGATGTTGGTTACGAAAATCTTCTCGCCGCTGCGGTTGATAAAATTGGCGAACAGAAACAGACTGTATTTCTTGCTATTAAGGATAGCAGCGGGAAACTTCCTGGTCAACGACCAGAATATCTCACCTATCTGATGACTGAAAAACTTGCCGGAACAAGATATGTTACTGGCAATACACCTGCTGTAGATAATCAAACCTGTCCTCTATGTGGCGCAACAGGTGTTACTGTTTTCCCGAATGCTCTGAAAGGTGCTGGCATTAACATAAGCAATGCTGATAGAGCAGGAGCCTTTCCTGGTATTGATACAACTCAAGCATGGAAAGGATATGCCCTCTGTAATGCCTGTGCTGATCTGCTGTATATATATAAATTCCACTTCCTGAAAAAGGACTCTAAAAACCAGAATTCCTTTATCACCCCTATTGCAGGAGAGAATGCTGTTGTAATCCCATTTACTACAGTAGACTACCATGCGAGACAGAGTATTTGGAAAGCAGTAAAGGACATTGTGAAGACTGTACCTTCTGATGTGGAAGAGGCTGAGCTAACGATTTTGGACATCCTTAAGGATAAAAAAGGGATATTAAATCTTACTTTCCTCTGGGCTACAGTTGGGCAAAATATAGAAGATGTAACAGGTATGATAACGAATGTGCCACCAGGTAGATTGACTGAGCTATCAAAGGTTAATGAGGAATCACGGGATTGGAAACATCCTCTTTTTCCAGAAATAATGTTTTTTTCTGATAAAAGAATCAACTTCCACCCTGATTTATCACTTAGGGCATTAAAAACACTATTTTATCGTCCAGACGCAAGTATGAAACTTCATCAATTAAAGAAAGCAATAGCTGCCTCTGTATATCACAAAACAGAGATTCCAACGGTAAGATTCTGGGAAGAAATTATGACTATTGCCCGAGTCTATTGGCTGAATGCTATTCAAAAAGATAAAGGATACAATAGTCTTCTTTACGAAGGCCGAAAGAAAACTGGAGAGACCTTTTTAACTGCTGCTGGTTGGATAAGAAATCTGTGCTGGTGGTTATATTATTTTAAGAAATTGGAGGTGATGAGTATGGAAGACAAATATTACGAACCGCAGATGGAGAGATTGAATCTCTATTTTGGCGCTGAAAGTGGGATTGATTCTCCACAAAAGGCGTATGCCTTCTTGCTTGGTGTGCTTTATGGAAAGGTGCTTCAAGTCCAAGGGGCAAGGGGTGTTAATGTAGGTGCAAATGCCCTTACCTGGCTTAAACGGTGTACATTGAAGGGAAGAGACCTTCCTGAATTGTATATTAAAACCAGGGAAAAGCTCCTATCTTATGAAACCGAAAAGAGCGAAGATGTGAGGGAACTTATTGCTGAGATTGGGAATCTTGGCTGGAGGCTGGGAGATAATATTGAGTTGGGTGAGATACCAACTAACTATTATCTGTTGCTGGGTCAGTCTATGACCACAACAATCTTACCGAAAAAGGAGGAAAAATAAAATGGACAAGGAAACTAAAGATACTTTATCAAGCAGGCATGAATTTCTGTTTCTCTATGACATCAAGATGGGTAATCCAAATGGTGATCCAGATGAAAACAGACCCCGGGTTTTGCCGGATGGAACACATTATGTAACTGATGTTCGGTTAAAACGCTTTGCTCGGGATTTTATGAAAAGTCAGGGGAAAGACATCTTAGTTGATAACATTGAAGGCAGGACAACAAATTTGACCGGCAGGGTTGTGGATTATCTCCAAAAGCACAACCAGAAGGAGGCAAACGGCGAGGAGTTAGTCAAGATACTCTTGGATGCCTTTATTGATGCCAAGCTTTTTGGCAGCTCCTTTGCATTTAAAAAAGAAGAGGAAGGAAAAGGAAGCGGTAGAAAGGCAAAATGGGATCTTGTCCCCAAAACAATGACTGGTGCGGTTCAACTCAATATGGGCGAAGTCCTTCACAAAGCAGAGGAAGTAGATATTCATGGAACAACTATCTTTTCCAAAAGTGGGGAAGAAAAGGCAGGTACATTTACTGCTTACTTTGGCCTTCGTTATGCCTTGATTGGCTTTTCTGGCGTGGCAAACGAACATTCTGCAAAGATTTCGAAAATGTCAGACGAGGATTATGAATATCTGCTGAAAGCAATGTGGCACGGGGTGAGGGTTTGTGGAAACACCAGAACCAAAGTAGGACAAATTCCACATCTGCTGATTGACATCAAATACAATGCAGAAGAAGAGTTTCAATTTGGACGATTGCATGACTACGTGAAAATGCTGGCAAGTAATGGCAAAGACGAAAAGGCATGGGCATCACCTGATGATTACAAGTTAGACCTGACGATATTAATTAACCGGTTGATGGCTCAGAATGTGAGGATAAAAAAGGTGCGTTATGCTAAATCAATGGATATTCAGTTGACAGAAGATTTGCCATCGGGATGGGAGTCTTTTGATGTTGAAATGTTATCCACTTCCAAGAAAGATAATGAGTCTGCAAAGACATCAAAGGAGTAACCAATGGAATTGATAATTTTCCGACTCAGTGGTCGCTTTGCGCATTTCTTAAGGGCAGAGGCATCAGCAAGCGCTTTGAGTTACCCCATTCCACCAAGAACTGTTATCTTGGGTATTTTAGGTGCTGTTCTTGGTTTGCCAAAAGATGAGCCACAGGTTGCTCTGGAACCAGCTAATGTTGCAATTTATGGAAGATTGCCAAAGACACATTGGCATAGGGCAAAGTTGCGCAAGGATCCACCCGCCTTATTACCTCACTTTATAAGAAGAACTCAAAAGTTAGACCGGAATACAGTACCTGAAAAACCAACATTGATTCTTCAAGAATGGCTATTTGAACCAAGTTATACCGTCTGGGTTTCAATCCCCGAGCCACACCATACCGAACTGAAAAATAGACTAAACAAGAGGCAGTGGCATTTTAGTCCATCTCTTGGGCTTTCTGAAATGATAGCGGATATTGAATATCTTGGCACAAATGAATGTATGTTGCTTCCAAAAGGCACTTACGATGTTCAGTCTGTATTTCAGCAGGGGGTGGGTGTTCTTGAAATGGAAAAGATATTTGAGAAGGAATTAGTAATCCATTCTCTCCAAATGCCCCGAACCGTTACGGCTGATAGGGTTTTTTCCCATTCTGCCTATTTCGTAGAGCGCGATGGAAGGGCAGTTCCTGCAGAGACAGACCAAGCATATAAAGTTGACGATAAGGTTGTAATGTATTTATGACCAAACTGAAATCTCATCCAGATCTCCAACTTTCTGAACATATTGCTCAAGTTAAATCCGCAATAGACAGCCTCTGCGGTTGGCATTCAAAGAGTGTAGTGTCACCGGAAATTAAGGCACTTATTCAGAAGGTAGTTTCTTTGCATGATATAGGGAAAGGGACAAAGGCATTTCAGGAATATATTGAGAATCCACCTGCTTACACCGGCGACCCAATGGATAAAGCTCATACACCAATGTCTCTGCTTCTTACACTTTTAATTTCCAGAGAGGAAAAGTGGGAGGCATTAGAGACAATGAGTGTATCTGCTATTGTTTTCGGCCACCATAAAGAATTACCGTTAGCAGAAAGGTTGAGGGAAATAGGCATTGGTGCACTTCCCAAAACCTTAAAGCGACAGATTGCAACCCTGCAAGCTGATGGCTTAAATCAGCATTCTGGTCTTGATATTTCAAGGCTAAATCTTGATGGTCGTCCCTGGGCAGAGGCTTTAAAATATCTTGATAATTCTGTCGTGCCTAAATTTGAGGGATTATCAATTGAGGATGCCATTATCTTCAGGCTAAAAACCCAGTTGCTCTTTTCTCTTTTGCTTGAGGCTGATAAGGCACTTCTTGCTGTAAAAAACCCCCAAACTTATCTCCAGAGAGAGATAAAATACTGGAACTCTCAATGGGTTGACCAAAAGATTGGTTCACCAGAAGATACACCGGTTAATAAGATCCGACAATCACTAAGAATTACTTTAAAAAGCCAGATTGAGAAGATTGAAAGGACTGGTATATTCAGCCTGACAGCACCAACAGGTAGTGGCAAAACGATGCTTTCTGCCACATGGCTTTTAAAATTACGTGAGAAGATGAGCAAGAAAGGACTATGCCCAAAGGCAATAATTGTGTTGCCCTTTCTTTCTGTAATTGACCAGACAACAAGGGAATATGAATCTCTCCTGACAACTGGTGGTCAAGAGGCCGATGGTTCATGGTTTTTAACAAGTCACTCCCTGTCCGACAGAAAATATAAGCAGGGATTAGAGGAAGATGTTGAACACTTTTTTGTTGATACATGGCGAACGGAATTGACGATTACCACTTATGATCAGTTCTTAATGGCTCTGATGGATACAAAGACAAGGTACCAGATGCGATTTCATAATTTGTGCGACTCTTTAATTGTAATGGATGAGGTTCAGTCTCTTCCTTGTAAGTTATGGAAGCCTTTGGAAGAACTATTGAGATGTCTGGTAAAGATTGGTAACAGCAGTGTTTTGTTGATGTCGGCTACACTCCCTGCCATCATTTCGGATGCAAAACCACTCGTAGAAGATTACTCTGCTTATTTTGAGGAATTCAACCGATATAAGTTGCAGTTTAGGCTTCAGGAAAAACTTAAGATAAATGATTTCTGCAATGAGGTTTTTAATCGCCGAGATGAATGGTTAAAAAATAACAAGCGGGTACTTATTACATTGAATACCCGCAAGAGCGCCCGGCTTGTGCGTGATAAACTGGCTGATGATTGGCCTCGGGAATTTTCAAACATTCCATTATTTTTCCTCAGTGCAGATGTAACTCCAAAGGATAGGTTAGATATTATAAAGACAATTAAGGAAGATAATCCTTGTATTGTTGTGTCAACTCAGTGCATAGAGGCAGGGGTTGACATTGATATGAATTTTGTAATTCGAGACTTTGCTCCATTTGACAGCTTAATTCAAATTGCTGGCCGTTGTAATCGTAACGGCAGACTATCTCATCCGGCAACTGTTGAGGTCGTTGACTTGAACAATGAAAAGGGGAAACGGTATTCCGATATGGTGTACGATGATGTTCATTTGCAGATTACTCAACAACTAACAGAGGAGATTACAGAGATCGAAGAAAGGGATATCCTACCTTTTGCAGATCGTTACTTTGAGATGTTGACCGCAAAGAAGAATACAGGGATTGAGCATCTTAAAAAATTTGCCAGATGGGAGGAAGATAAGTCTGTTAAGGAACTACTTCGGGGAGAAGAACGGGAGAAATACACCTTTCTGGTTATAAAACAGGATCCTGAATTAAAAGATGAAATGTCAAAAGCAAACAAAATAGACGACCGTTGGAAGCGGAGAGAGGCATGGCGAGCGATGGCAGGCAGGATAGCAAAAATTTCAGTTAGTGTTTATGCAAAACGCGGATTTGATCCACAGGATATTGCAACTGAATATTTGGGGCAGTGGATATTACACGATAGATTTTATTCTACAGATAAAGGTTTGGTTATAGATGATGATTCTACAGGTGGAGTATTAATATTATGAATAGTAAAATAAGTCTCTGTATTCTCAAACTTAAATTTGACCGACCCCTTGATCGGAAAGTTAAAACCAAAGACTTGCGCGGAGCAGTATCCAATCTCTATCCCGAAGAACGATTACTTCATCAACATCGTGAAAATGGGAAAATTGATTACCACCATCCGCTGGTTCAGTATAAGATAATTAATGGTAATTGTCTGCTTGTTGGATTTAAGGACGGAGCAAAACTCCTTGCCAATCTTGATCTGGCGGCAAAAACACTTTTTTTAGGGTGTGGAAATTATACTATCCTTACTACAGAATTAGAATTTCATCATACCCCAATAAAAACCACTGAGACCGTTCAATCCTACTCCTTCCTCACCCCCTGGCTTGCCTTAAATGAAAAGAATTACGAAAAATACCAGATGTTGGGCACTTGGGGGAAGAAGAAGCAACTCCTCGAGAAGATAATGATTGGCAATATTATTTCGATGTCGAAGAGTCTGGGGTATACGGTGCCGGCTCCAATCGAGGCGAATATCTATTATCTTAAGGAAGTTAAAACTTCCCTCAAAGGCACTCCCATGCTTGGGTTTTTGGGCACCTTTTCCGTCAACTTTGAAATTCCGGATTATTGGGGGATTGGGAAGTCGGTGTCGAGGGGATTTGGGACGATAAAAAAAGTGAAGAGTGAACAGTGAGGAGTGATCAGTAAAAAATGACGAAATGGGAGACGGGGACGAAGTTAGGTGGGGAGAGATACAGATGAAGAGGCTTTATATTTATGTTGATGCCTCGGCTATTGGCGGTTGCGAGGACAGCGAATTTGCTAAACCCAGTCTCTCACTGTGGCGCCTTTTCATCAAGGGCGTTTTTATGCAGGTTCTGTCGGAACATACTCTTCGAGAATTAAGCGGAGCTCCTGAAAACGTGCGTGCACACCTTCTTGATATTCCTGTGGCGCATCAGATCATACTTGCAGATACACCGGAAGCCGATGCTTTGGCAGAAGCATATCTGGCCCATGGGATCGTTGGCCCTGGTAGTCGGTCGGATGCTTTTCATGTAGCTTTGGCGACGGTTGCTCACGTGGACGTGTTAGTCAGTTGGAATTTTAAGCATGTCGTCAATTTAGACAAAATACGGCTGTTCAATGCCGTTAATTTAGAGCAAGGCTACGGATTGATTGAAATTCGTACTCCGAGGGAGGTGTTGTCCCATGAAGAAAACCTTTGATGCTGTTGCCTGGATGCGCAGACGGCGGGTGGAAATTGACGAAGAAGATCAGGGACTCTCATGGGTTGAGAAGCGCAAAAAGACCCGAGAGCTTATCGAAAGGGATCCGCTTTGGGACAGACTGAAAAGCCGATTGGTCGAACCCACTTCCATCTCGGTTGGAGCCGTACACGAAAATCAGGAAGAATATGGTCAAAAGAAGCATGATTGATCTATATCCTAAAAGGCACCCCAATGCTTGGATTCCCCGGCCATTTTTCGGTCAATTTTGAAATTCCAGATTATTGGCAAATTGGGGGGCTTGTCCTGAACTTGATTCAGGATCGTTGTCGAGGGGGTTTGGGACGGTTCAAAGAATTGAAAGTTGAACGGGGAAAGATTGAATTTGTTGGAAAAGAAAAAGGTGATCAAAGGAGGGTAAGATGGCCACTATAGATTTAGTCGCGAAAGAACTTCATATGAAGCCGGATGAGCTGATAAAGGAAAGTCTCAGGACTTATCTCGAGAAGAGGCTCGCAAAGATTGAAGCCGATATTTATATTTTGACGAAAAAATATGGGGTTAAGGATGTCTTTGAATTTGATTCGAGAGTAAAAGAAGGGTTTATCACAGAAGAAAAAGGGTATGAGGACTATTTTGTTTTCGATAACCTTGAGGCGGAAAGGGAAAAGATTAAAAAATTCCTTTCAGAGGCAGTTTGATGCCCACCATCGAAGACTTGAAAAGAATCGCGGAAATAGAATTCTCTGATATCGTTAAGAATACCTATGAAATTGACTATAAGTTGAGGGTTGTTTTTATCAACGGCAGTTTTTTAGACGCTTTCTTGTCGCAAAAATTTTCTGATCGGTTTGGGTTTCACTGGGAAACCATGGATGAACTCGGCACTTTTTTCCGGTATGACAATTTCCCCGACAAGCAATGGCAGTCCTTAGCCACTTTTCCGCATCATTTTCATAGGGGCTCTCAAAACCAGGTGGAGGTTTCCCCGTTTCCATTCGAACCCCTTGAAGGATTTAGGGCATTTTTAGAATTTATAAGAGGAGGGCTGCGATGATTTCCGGTCAATTTTGAAATTCCGGATTATTGGGGGATTGGGAAGTCGGTTTCGAGGGGGTTTGGAACGGTAAGGAAAGTGAACAGTAATCAGTGATCAGTGATCAGTGGGCAGTGATCAGTGACCAGGAAAAAAGGGAAAGAAAAATCTGGGGAGAAAGAAAGAGCTGTCATACAGTTTTTCTGACTTCCAAGCGCGAGAAAGCGAGTTTGTATGACCCAAAAAGACTATAAAATAGCCAAGGAGCTGAAAGAGAGATTGGCCAAAGTTGTCCAGTTGGTAGATTTCAGGATATTCGGGTCAAGGGCGAGGGGTGAGGCTGAGGAGTATTCTGACATGGATGTGTTTATTGAAGCAGAGCATATCGATAAGGGATTGGAAGATAATATATATCACATAGCCTGGGAGGTCGGATTAGAGTATTCTGTTTTTATCTCTCCTCTCGTATTTTCACGTTATGAAATAGTAGATTCCCCTTTACGAGTATCCCCCATCGTAAAAAATATCGAAGAGGAAGGGGTGAAAATATGATTCCGAAGGAAGAGCTTGAGAAGGCCATTGCTATTGCCAAAAAATATGGCATCGGGAAGATGTACTTGATCGGATCTGCCCTATACAAGGAGCCCCCCGAAATTAGGGATTATGATTTCGCCGTGGCGGACATACCACCTGGAAAGCTCTTTATGTTTTATGGAGAACTCCTCCGGGAGATGTCTAAGGATGTTGACATCATCGACCTCTCCGGAAAGATGACGAAATTCAAGAGCCTTGTAATGAAGGAAGGAAAGCTTGTCTATGAAAAAGCAGCCCATCGTTAACGGCCTTGACGATATTTTGAAAAGGTTTAAATCCTCCGTAAATGATTTTATCAAACAACCGGATCGATAATGAGGTTGGTCCTATGCAATTAGTCATTAATACTCCCGGCTCCTACCTCAGAGTAAAAGAAGGTAACTTTCTGGTTAAAAACGAAGATAAGGTCTTTGAGGTTTCGGCCAAAAAAGTACAGTCGATCATGATCACCACCAGCGCATACCTCTCCACGGATGCCGTGAAGCTGGCGATGGATAATAACATCGACGTTATTTTTCTGGATAATTTCGGGGACCCTTTCGGACGGGTCTGGCATTCTAAACTCGGAAGCACTACGGCCATCCGAAGGCGGCAGCTTGAAGTGGCCGGGGACGTGACGGGAATGGATATGGCGAAAGAATGGGTTACCACAAAAATCGGGAACCAGATCGATTTTTTAAAGAGGCTCAGAAATTCCCGCCCGGCGAAAGAAGAGGAATTGGATGCTTATATCAAATCCCTTGAGGAGACCAAGGGAAAGTTGGAGGGACTTTCGGGAACCACGGAAGAGCTTCGCGGCACCATCATGGGGCTTGAAGGGTCCGCAGGAAAAAGTTATTTTAATGCGCTTAGTTTTATCGTGCCGGACCGGTACAAATTTAACGGCCGGAGTAAAATGCCGGCCAAAGACGAATTCAACTGCCTCCTCAATTATGCTTACGGGGTTCTTTATTCGATGGTGGAGAAGTCTTGTATTATCGCAGGGCTTGATCCCTACATCGGGATAGTCCATGCTGATCATTACAACAAAAAATCCATGGTGTTCGATCTGATTGAGATGTACAGAATTTTTGCCGAAGAAACCGTAGTTTATCTATTCAGCCAGAGAAAAGTGAAGCAGGAATATTTCGACATCATTCCCAACGGCATGACTTTGAATAAGGAGGGGAAGGCAGTGCTCATCGAAGCATTGAACGAAACCCTTGATAAATCCGTCAGGTATCGGGGAAGAAATATTAAACAACGGGATACGATCCAATTTGATTGTCACCGGATCGCTAATTCCCTGATCAAGGATGAGGTTTGATGGAGGGAGAAACATGACGGTTTGGGCCATCTATGACATTTCCGATGATAAAAAGCGAAGTCGGGTGGCTAAAGCTTGTAAAAACATAGGGCTCTACCGCGTGCAAAAAAGTGTTTTTCTGGGAGATCTGAATAAAAATGAAATAGACGAGCTGGTCTTGAAATCCAAAGATATCATCGATCATGAAACCGATGCCGTGTACATCTTTCCTTTATGTGAGGATGACTTTAAAAAAGTCCGGGTATTAGGGCGTGCTTTTGACCCGAGCCTGGTGAGTGATGAAATCCGAGCCAAATTCTTTTGAAGCACAGCCAAATAATCGAGAAGGCCTTGGCTGGGTGGCGGAGCCGATATTCATCACGCCCTCGGAAGTGATTGAATATATCTTCTGCCCTCGTTTCATTTACTTTATGAACTGCCTGGACATCCCCCAGCATGAAGAGAAAAGGTATAAAGTGTTGAAGGGAAGAGAGATTCATGAAGAGAAAAGCAGGATCAACAGGGATTATCTTCGGAAGAAGATCGGATGCGTGGATAAGGAAATTGACGTATATCTTGCCTCGCCAACCCTGCATTTACGCGGCATTATCGATGAAGTCCTTTTTTTCGGTGACGGGACTCTGGCTCCGCTTGACTACAAATTTGCGGAATTCAATGATCATGTTTTCCAAACCCATTTTATCCAGTCGGCGCTTTACGGACTGCTCATCCGGGAAAATTATCAGAAGGAGGTTAATAAGGGATATGTCTGTTACGTGCGGAGCAACAATTTTCTGAAAGAATTGAATTTTTCGGAGGATAAATTCAGGCAGGCGAAGGGAATCGTAGAAAAGATATTTGAAATTGTTCAAAAAAACTATTTCCCCTCCAGAACAAAGTCACTGAATCGCTGTATTGATTGTTGCTACAAAAATATCTGTGTGAAGTGATAAGAATCTAATAACGACTTGAAAAGTAAAGGCTTTTTGATGATAAAACCCTGTAAACGTGGACAAAAGACGGGGTGAAAAATTGGTAATTGCGGCTGTTTTTGTGAAAAATGAGGCGGCGAAGAAAGAGAAAAACATAAAGAAAGGATTTAAAAAATCGAGAAATTGGGTTGAAGTGCGGGTTCCATAAAAACAAGGATTGAAACCGTAGGAAAAATGTATAATGTATCTATACATTTTACGTTGAAGTGCGGGTTCCATAAAAACAAGGATTGAAACAAGTAATGTACGTAATGTATGTAATGTATTAATATAGTTGAAGTGCGGGTTCCATAAAAACAAGGATTGAAACTTCGACTCCCTTTTAATTATCTCTCTAAACGTTATGGTTGAAGTGCGGGTTCCATAAAAACAAGGATTGAAACATTCTTTAGTGGCCAGATAACGGGGATAAATTATAGGTTGAAGTGCGGGTTCCATAAAAACAAGGATTGAAACTAACTGCCCGCGAAGCGGATGCCGTAAAATGAAATGGTTGAAGTGCGGGTTCCATAAAAACAAGGATTGAAACAACTCAGAAACGATGCCAGCAGAATCGCTAGGAACAGGTTGAAGTGCGGGTTCCATAAAAACAAGGATTGAAACATTCTCTAAATGGAAGATTAACTTCTGTCCACATACTGTTGAAGTGCGGGTTCCATAAAAACAAGGATTGAAACCCCATGTCAGTGGTTTGGATAATTGGAATGGCACTGTTGAAGTGCGGGTTCCATAAAAACAAGGATTGAAACTCTGTCAGGAGAATCCTGACAGCGGCACGAATTCCGGTTGAAGTGCGGGTTCCATAAAAACAAGGATTGAAACAATATATAAGGAGTTGTAATTCCTGAATGAGTAACTGTTGAAGTGCGGGTTCCATAAAAACAAGGATTGAAACATTTTCAAGGCTTCTTCGATCATTGATTTTGTCAAAGTTGAAGTGCGGGTTCCATAAAAACAAGGATTGAAACCAAAAAGATCCTGATCGATGGCGGTAAATACTTTGACACTCATAGGAATTGACCCACTTATGCTAAGGAAAAATAACCCAGGCAGGAGTACTTCAGGTTATATAAGCATAGGTATAGCCACAATGCTTAAAAATCAGATAGTTGAGTGAAAATATTCTCATATTGCGCGCGCAATAATACACTTTTAGGGTGGGTCAATTCTATTGAGCATAAGTGGGTCAATTTAAGTGAGCGTTGAGGGTTACTTTCCCTCAGCCACCATTGATACCTGATATACATCCTTTGGTGCCTTTAATTCTTCTGGTGTCGGTGCCCTACCTTGAGAGGCCACCCACGTAAATCTCCCTGTCTGACCAAGAAATACATCAACAAGAAAAGTTTTTAACTTGGCATCCCCGCTTCCAGAATTCTGTCCAACGACTTTTCCAAAACATGGATCGTCCCAACTCATCTCAATGTGATCCTCTTTATATTCATAGGAGACGGTTAGATTTTCTGAGGAATATCTTAAAAATTCTCCCTTCTCCTTTATTAAATTAGCCGTCCCCGTGAGAGTGGCCTTATAATTGCCTATGATTCTATGGTTACCTGGTTGGTAATCCCATTTACTGCTTATATTGATTGATATGGGTAAGGTTTTTCCAAATTTTTTCTTAGCAATTGATTGTGAGGGAGCAAGAAAAAGATTCATAAGAATAATCGCAAGGAGCAATGCCAATATTTTGAGTAAAGTACATTTCCTCCCTTTTCGCTCATAAAAGTGACTCAATCTGAATCTTTTCTTTTCCATATTCCCCAAAAATCTCTAAGCCTAACTCCTATAAAAGGAGGATGTCCCTCTTAAATGTTCCGTGGTTATCGCGGAGTCTTTGTTGGCCTGAAAATTTTATTCCCTGATGAAATCTTGAAGTCTCAGTTAGTTAAACTATACCTCCTGACAAAAACTCCTTTTTCATCCAATGCCATCTGGAAGATGTGTCCGTCAGGGGAGACTCGAATCGAGCGATGGATTTCATGTGGCATCTTTTGGACGAAAAGTTTTACCCGCCCTAACTCTTTGCCTTTTGGAGTAAGGACTACAAAAATATTTGAGGCTTTAGGCTCCTCAACGAGGAATGCTCCGAGATATATTCTTCCATTGCGATCGCTCCACAATCCGAGCAGATGAGCAAGATAGAGATCAAACGTAATGGTGTATTGCGTCCATCTTGAGAATTTTTCTTGGGAATAGTAGATTACGGCCGTAACATCCCCGATCTTTTCAGCTCTCATCAGGTGCTTTCCATCCAGTGTCAACCTTCCGGAAACCGATATCCGATCCGAAAAAGGCTTTACTTCAAGGGAAGCTATCCTAACCGACCTGCCACCCAAGTCAAGCCAGACACCAGCCAAATCTCCGCTATGAACGCTATAAATACCTTCCACTTCGGGAGCATATGGAACATTTTGCCCAGCCAGAGGAAGGTGATGAATAACCTTACCATTGGGCTCAAGAAAATAGACAGCCTTTTTGGTCAGGTTGTCAAGCAAGACGATCTTCCCGCCAGGTAAAACATCAATGTCCATGAATGTCCTGAATGGGATAGGAATTGTCCTTATTCTTCTCCCCTCCTTGAACACCTGGATGCGGGAGTTTTCCTGATCGAGAATAAAGATCTCTCCTTTTTCATTTAGGGCAAAACTCATGGGTCCCTCGGGATTGGCTTCCGATGGAGTGATTATCCCGATTTCATTGGGACCTGACCCAGCTTTTACCCTTAGGATGTCAACTGCGTTGACCTTAGCAAGATTTTTAGGCTCCAAGGCTTGTGGCAGGATAGAAAACACTACCAAAGCACTCAGAAATACCCGTAAGCGTTTCTTCGTCATCTCACACCCCTTATAGCTCCGTTCCCCCATCCTCCTTACGATGCCTGGGATCAAGAGGGATGACTCCTCCAATTTCCGTCCCACTTCAAGAGGGGTAACTCTTTTTCCCCCTCTTAGAGTAAGAAGGGGAAAGGGGGGAGTTACTCATCGTTTCGGGCGTCTTTCAGGTCTCTGGGGAATCTGGGGCATCTCGAATTTTTGAGGAGTCTCCGTAATTTGACTCTTTGCATCAGTTCCATACCTGAGAAGAACCATTTCAAAATCCTTCGATTGGGATTTGACCATTCCATAAGGGGAAACATCCTTAGAAACCCATGTATCCATCACTCCTTCGGGATCTTGATACTGCATACGTTGTGCCTTGAAGGTCCCGGCGGGAACTTTGATCGTTTCCGTTCCTTTATCAATCAGTTTACCCGGTTTTTCCTGTGTTTTTGAAGGCTGCATCATCCCAACCGGCATCTCCATGGCAGGTTCGTTTCCCATCTTAACGATCATCCTTTTTACGTTCTTCTGATCTTCCGGGTTTCCAGAGACAAGCATTTTTGTAATGACCTTTCCTTCCCGCTTTGTTTCCATCACAGTTTCATACCAGTAGGCATCTCCCTCTTTTCCAACAATGGCAACCTTCATCTTTGAAGATGGCTCGCCTTTTGTTGTCATCTCGTATTCTGACCATCCACCCACCACCGGCTTAAATTCGGAATAGAACCGAGGACCAGCAGTTTTTCCCAGCTGGGCATGAGCAAACTGAACGGTTAACAAAACGAAAGCAATTAAACCCATAAGAACAATCTTTTTCATAGTCATCCTCCTTATGAATAGATTTTAGACACTGAGAATCTGAGAATTTTCTTCCAACATCTTTTTGCCCCTCAACCCATCTTAACCTAGGAGGAGAATTCTTTATAACTCCTCCTAACCCCCTCTTATCTTAAGAGGGGGTTTTATATTCCTGGATTTGAGATAAAGACACAACCCACTACACTATATTCCTCCCCTTAAAATAAGGGGAGGGTAGGAGGGGTTATGAAATTTCAAATCCCTTTGGTTCGCTTTCTTCTACTGTTCCACCAACTCCACCCTTCTATTCTTCGCGCGGCCGTCATCGGTCTTGTTTGAGGTAACAGGAGCCAGAGATCCCACACCATAAGCCTTAAGCCTATCAGCAGAGATCTTATGTTTGGTTACCAGCTCCTTCATCACCGCATCTGCCCTGGCCTTTGAAAGCTTCATGTTGTAGTCAATGGTTCCAACATTGTCTGTATGCCCCACCACGTAGAGCTTAAGCCCCTTATTCTCCTCAAGAAGTTTTGCAATTTCTTTAATGGCTGGTTCGGATTCTGGCTTAGTATCTGCCTTATCAAAATCAAAATAGATTCCATAGACCGAGGCACTACCTTTCGCCTGAATATCGCTCATTAGGCTTTTGGCATCCGCTACAATCTTCTGTTCCATCTCCGCCTTTTCAACAACGGTAAGTTCGTAGTAAGTCCCACCCCCTCTTGGAAAAACAACTGTCCAAAATGTTTTTCCTTCCTTGGTTAATTTTAGATATGATAAACCACCACTTTCTCTAACAACTACACCGCCTATCTTTTTGATGGCATTTTCATAATTTCTCCTAATCTCTAACTCACTTGGTGCTTTGTGACCTTTTTTGATTTCGTATTCAGCCCAGTGATATTTTCCTTCAACCTTAATATCCTTTCCCCTTTCATCCACGAATTCAGCCTGATGAAAGTCTTTCTCTTTACAATTATTGAGATAGTAATTGGGCATCCGGGTAAACATCGGATGCTCCCTGCACCCCTTTCTGTCCTCCTGAGCAAAGGCAACGTTACTGAAAGCCAATAGGAAAACGCTTAATAAAAATATTCGGTTAGACCTTTTCATTGTAACACCTCCTTATGTCACATTCTAAATTTTAGGGACTATTATAATGCCTTGAGGTAAAAACCTAAAAAGTTTGCCATCCGGAAGCACCAGGTTCGATTGCACGTAGTAGAAATTCGTTATCTCAAGTTTCTTTTTACTCTTCAGAATTGTCGGAGGCCAGATCCGCCCGCCCTCCTTCAATCGGTATTGGAAAGTGAAAAGGGGGAAACTCTCCCCTTGCTCGCCTGATAGAAAAGTGATAGAAAAGGGGACGCCCTTAAATAATTCAATTGCAATGAAAAGAGGCTTTGGGGTCAGGCATCGGTAATTCGGTATTGAGTTCGCGCGACCAGTGATGAAGTGACGAACTTCGCTGCATTCTCGATTTCAACGATGTTTGCGGCCCTGATTTCTCCGGCGAAACTTTCCACGTCCTCAAAGAGAAAGAGGAAAGGCAATTCGGCGAATACCGCACCCGCCGCCTGGTCTTAAAAGCGTGGGAAAGATGGGAAAGAAAATAATAAATATGGCGTTGGAGTATATAGTAGTAAACGACGGCGGATACTGCTTCTTCAAATTCTCCACTTGGGCCTCCTCTTTTTCTCTCCCAAGTGTAACATATCATCCTGTCCAAATTTCGGGGTCCATTATGATTTTATTTGATGATTTAATTAGGGCCAGTACTCCTTAGCGTTACAAAATTGTTTCGCTACGGGGGAGTTCAAAATTGGTTAAAAATCAAAAGCCCCCAAGGGGAAACCAAAACCCCTTGAGGGCTTTCATATTGGCACCTTCTTGAAACTCCACCTTCTCATTTTTATCCTCAGAAGGTTAAAGGTTTTATTGTTGGGTTTACTTGGCTACGGGAGAGGGGAACTATTACCAAAAAAATACTCTTAATCTCAAGGTCAGTCAAGGGAAAAATTTCCTTCCCTTTTAGGCCCATTTTGCTGTTTTCTGTTTGAAATATTGAATCCCTGTATAATTTTAAGAATTGAAGATTACAGGAAGAAATCTTTGTTTTCTAAAGGAAATTCCGTCCTCCTGCCAAATTTAACACTTCTACCTAATGCTCAGCGATTCCATGTCTAAGCAATTGAAGATTATCGGGTAAAAGTAACAGCATTGGGTCGGACCCGGCCAAGTTATTGTTTTTCAAAAAGATATATCCCAATAGAAGGCATTTTCTATCCTTAAATCCACGTTTTTAAGGCCAAAATCATCCTCGTAAGATATTAAGGGTTCTCGTAACTCAAAAGATCCTTTCGCCCCCACTACTTCCCGCCACATAGCCTTTGTCCCAAGTATCTATTTTAGATTCCAGCCATAGAATTTTTTTTCAAAATCATTAGATTGGCGAAATTAGTTTTTTAAAAAGCTTTTAAATAATGCCCTCCAGTTTTTCGCTAACCTGGCTACATGTTCCGGCAGTGAATGGATGGACATCGATCTTTCCACGGCCGCGCTTGTTCCAGCTGGGCTGCCAACCTGAAGAGGGTCCCCTCGTCCCCGAAACGACCGGCGAACTGGACCCCGATCGGTATGTTGTTTTGATTCCAGAATAGGGGAACGGACATGGCCGGTTGACCGGTCATGTTTTGAACGCGGGTGAAAGCCAAAAAGCCAAGAGCAACCCCAAGCCACTTCATCGGGTCGTCCGGCGTTGACTGGAAGGCGCCGAGTTTGGTTGGCGGAATGGTCATCGTCGGAGTCAAGAGGAGATCATAGCCTCCTTCATGATACCAGCGTGCCATTTTCCGCGAGAAACGCTGAACCTCTTCAATCGTAAACAGGTAATCTCCCCCAGGCCGGGTTAAACTCCCTTGATATCTTCCCCAGGTTATGGGCTCCAGTTCATCCGGCTTGATTTTTTTCCCTAATTCCTTTTCCCAATACGCCACCACATGGCCGAGGAAACAGGAAAAAATGAAGCCGAAAGTTGCGGGAAGATTGGGATGGCTCAAGGGGCCCGGATCCACTTCTTCAACCGTATGCCCCAACCCCTCACAAAGCCGGGCGGCGTCTTCAACTGCGTTTTCACAATCCTGATGTATCGTGGTTCTGTCGGACCAGCCATCAGGGATGCGGGTCAAGAAGCCCATTTTCAATCGACCCGGATTCCGTACCACTTCTTCAAGAAACGGGCGTTCCTTGGGGGGTGCATAATAGGGATCCCCTACGTCCGGTCCGGAGGTGACGTCCAGGAGAGCCGCCGAATCCCGTCGTGCGCGTTACCGCATGCTCATAGAGAATTCCGCTGCCAATATCCCCAAAAAGCGGGCCCAGGGGATTCCTTGCCCGGGTGGGCTTTAAGCCGAAGATTCCGCAGCAAGATGCCGGGATGCGGATCGACCCCCCGCCGTCGTTCCCGTGAGCCATCGGCACCACCCCTGCGGCTACAGACGCCGCCGACCCGCCGCTTGACCCCCCGGGGGTTAAACTCGGGTCCCAGGGATTATGGGTGGGTCCATAAAGAATGGGTTCGGTTGTGGGCAGTGCCCCGAATTCAGCTGCATTGGTCTTTCCCACAATGACCAAGCCGCCAGCTTTCTGGCGCTTCACTAACTCGCTATCTATTTTTGAAACATATCCCTTGACCGCCCGGGAACCTTCATGAAAGGGAGCTCCTTTGTATTCGGCAAAGAGGTCCTTCATAAGAAAGGGAACGCCGCAGAAGATTACCCCCTCTGCCTTTCCCTTTTGGATTGCCACACTCCAATTTGCTGCCGTTTCCCGTGCTTGGTCATACATCTTGTGAATCACGGCATTCAATTTTGGATTCATCTTTTCGACCCGCTGGATCGTGACCTCGAGCAACTCGGCCGGCTTTATTTCCTTCTTGCGGACCAATTCCCCCAAACCGATTGCGTCGCACCCGATAAACTCATCTGCCATTGTAGCTCTCCTTCCTTCTGATCTTGGCTCGCTCCGATTCATCAACTATAAGAGGATTTCAATTGTTCAACTGAGGGGAGCGCTTCTGTCCTATATGGAACATTTCCAATATGAAAATGCAGAAAAACAATAAACCGGCGCCAAAGAAAAAAGAGGTTGCGGCTTTACCCATGATATCAAGAACCCAGCCGGGAACTGCCGGCTTGAGGTGTGGCGATCTTCCTGCCAATGAAGATGCACTTTAGGGCAGATGGATTTCAACTGGAAATCAGAAGAGGTTTTATTGAATTTACTAAAAGGCCCCCAAAGGGTTTTAAAACCCCGAGGGGCCTTCATATTGGCACTTTCCAGAAATACCTTTTCATGCCAGGCTCCAGAAAGTTGGGGGTTAGGCTGTTGGATTTACTTGTTTACGGCAGGAAAGAATTAATACGAATTTATGAAATCTAATCCATGATGTCAAGAAAAAAAATGGGGTGATTTCCCCTCGAAATATTGGTCCATTTGTTAGCCTAATTCTTTCAAAATCTTCTGAATTTGCGGCTTAACTATGGGCAGGCGTTCTTTTATTGTTGTCCAAACCAGCTGATAATCCACACCAAAATAGAAATGAATCAGCCTGTCCCTCATGCCCGCCATCTCTTTCCAGGGAACCTGAGGATATCGTCGTCGGATGTCTTCTGGAATATTTTTTGTTGCCTCCCCAATGATTTCAAATTTCCTGATAACGGCGCTGGCAGTCTTGTCATCCGCGCGGAATTCTTCGAAATCCATCCTTTCAACGAAAGTCTCTACACTTTCCATTGCAGCCAATATGTCTTTCAAATACAATCCGTAGCCTCTCATACAGGCATGGCTTCCTTGAGAACCAATTGCCGGAGTTCTTCTCTTAAGGCTCGCTTTGGGACCACATCCACTTTTCTGCCAAGCTCTTCTTCCAAAAAGATGGCCAGACCTGTTAGGTCAAAAAGGTCGGCCCCCTCGGCAAAATCTACCAGAATGTCAATGTCACTCGATTGATTTTGTTCTCCTCGAACAATGGACCCGAACAATTCAATTTCCTTGGCCTTGTAGTGCTTCATAATTTTAGGCTTCAACTCCCGCATTCTGACAAGGAGTTCCGCTGTGGATCTGGTGGACATTTGTTCACCTCCAAGGCCGAGAAATAGGGGACCCGAAAAGCTCAGTTCGCCCCGGTTTAAAAACGTGGGGGTTTCCCCTGTGCATTACATCGAGGAATTTACGCCTTTTAACAAAGCTTGTCAATCATTGGTTTCATCATTGATTTCAGGAGAACTGCAATTTAGACAGCCTCTCTCCTTCCGGGTCGGACCCGGCCAAGTTACCCGACCCCCCCTGAAATAAAATCCCCACTTTATGTTTTGCCTTCTAATACCGCCTTGAGCATTTCTGGCGTGACAGCATCCCCCCCTATGCCCCAGCTTCCGAAGTCAACCTCCTCAATAACACACCAAGTATGTGGTTTGAAGTTTCTCTTTCGGAATAGGACGAGCTTCAATTTCCGCCACAACCTCTGTCACCCGAGAAATCATTTCCTTTTTTTTCTCTTCTGACAAGGTACCTTTTAGAACCTTAATATTGATGAACGGCATGGTGGTCCCTCCTTAGTTTTGCAGTATGAATTGCAATCTCTTACATGATTTGATCTTAGCAATCTGGCTATCTCTTCAGGGGGGGTTCGTTTAACGCATAGCTGTGATGAATTTTAAACGGTCGCTTTTCATCTTTAATTCGAAGCGGTTTAAAATACAAAAACCTCCAAAGGGATGTATGAACCCCTTGGAGGCTTCACATTACCATCTTCTGGTAACCCCACATTCTCATTTTAAATCCCAGAAGGCTGATGGGCAGGTTGGAATGTTTCTACAAACGATGGTTTATCAACTAAATGGTATCAGGGCTGAAAATTCTGTCAAGCAGATTTTATCGAGTTTACACCTTTCGCCAGAGCGGGCAATCGTTGATTGAAGAAGTTGATTGCGCCAAAAAAATGGGGCTTCGTTATTTATAATCCCCCAAAAGACCGGCTAATCAATACCGAAATATCTAAGCCCTTATTCTTATGCAGGTCGCCGCTCCGCCAGATTAGACCGACTTGGCGAAGGGGACGTTGGGGTCAGGCAGGGGGGTATTGAAGGCCAGGTGAACGGTCGGCTCACCGCTCGGGTTCGCGCCCGCAGGGAGGGAAATCCGTGCCGTAACCTTATTCTTTGTGTTTGTCCGTGTCCCAATAAATGAAGTGTGGTAGAATAAAGCAAAATATCCCCTGGAACAAAGGACATAGAGGAGAGGGCAAGGAAGGACGGAGGAAGATGGCGACGAAAGAATACCGGTTTAAGTATGGGAAAAAGGAGATTCGCTTTAATTTAGACCCGCGGCTTGTTGGGGGAGAGTTGACGATTAAAGACCATCCCCCTCTTAAGGATCCTGGGGCGGAGATCCAAAAGGCCATCCGAAATCCGATTCGATCCAAACCCCTGCGGGAAATTGTGAAGCCGGGACAAACAGTCGCTTTTCTGGTCAACGACTCCACCCGGTTGGCCAATAGCCATGTATTCATGCCTATCTTACTTAACGAATTGAACGCGGCCGGAATTCCTGATAGGGATATGTTCATTATCTTTTCAGTAGGAGCCCATCGCCAACTGAGTGAAGAGGAGATGGTGTCGCTGGTTGGCCCGGATGTGGCCGAGCGGGTAAGGATGTACAATAGCAATGCCCATGATCCTTCTCAATTCAAATACGTGGGCACTACTTCCCGGGGCAACGACATCTATTTTCATAAGCTGGTGCTTGAGGCCGACCATGTTGTCTGCACGGGAAGTATCGTTTACCACTTCTTTGCCGGGTTTGGTGGAGGACGGAAAGCCCTGCTCCCTGGCGTGGCAGCTTACCAAACGATCTGCCGCAATCATGCCCTCATGCTCGAGCCGGGGGCTGGCCTGGGGAAACTCAACGGAAATCCCGTCCATGAAGACCAGGTTGAAGCGACCGAAATGCTTAGGCCTTCTTTCCTCCTGAATGTCGTGCTCAACGAAAAGAAAGAGTTCCTGAAAATTTTTGCCGGGGACTATATTAAGGCTCACCTGGAAGGCTGCAGGTTCGTGGAGATGATTTACGGGGCCGAAATCCCGGAGCCCGCCGACCTGGTAATTGCCGGCTGCGGCGGCTACCCGAAGGATATCAATGTTTACCAGTTACAGAAGACCATGGATAACGCCTGGCTGGCCGTTCGCCAGGACGGAGTGGTGATCATGCTCGGAGAATGCATCGAGGGAGTGGGTTCCGAGGAATACCTGCAATGGATGAAGGAACATAAAACTCCCGAACGGATCGAAGAAAAGATCCGCTCTGATTTTATCGTCGGGGGCCATAAAGCCTACGCCGTTACCCGGTTGATGAAAAAAGCTGAGTTTATCCTCATTTCCGGATTGGATGCCAATCTGTCCCGAACCTTGTTGTTCACCCCTGCTAAAGATATGGGCGAAGCCCTGGCCATGGCCTTCGCTAAAGTAGGGCCGCATCCCCGGATTATTCTAATGCCCCAGGGAAGTTTGACCGTGCCGGTTTTGAAAGAGGTTCGGAGTCAGGAGTTTTAAATTCGCCATGCTTAGGGGACGCGTGCTTAGTGCTTAGGGGACGTAGTGACCGAAATGGAATATTCACCGATATCTTACGCCATAGCTCATCGTTTAATCGCTCGCGCGATGCCAGAGGTACTCACGCCAACATAGCGTGCAATCTCGGCCAGCGACAAACCCAATTCATCCAATCCGCGTTTTGCAATCTGGATGCGCACCCTGCTCACTATTCTCCGCCGACCGCCTGCTTTTAGCTCCTGATAACTTAAATTAGCCAGCCCGCACTCTTGCTCTATGATCTTCGTGAGAGTTCTGCCGGTTTGCCGAAATTTGAGCTGGAGCCTGGTTTTCTCCTCGGCTTCTTTCAGCGCTGCACTCACAAAGTCTCCACTCCCCAGAATGCGTTCGTCATATTCCTCTTTGCCTCCGCTCCTTCTCGCTGAAACGACCTGCGACCAACCACCTTTGCTCCTGATAAGGCCGCCTCCGGTCAGCTCCGGCCGATGTCCCATAGCAATTCCCTCTCCCACAAACCGGCGGTAGGCATCTTGCGCTCTCCTTTTTTTGGCGTTCAGTTGAAGCAATACATAATCAACATCCATCCAGGAACATTCCCGTTTCCCTACCAGGGCACTATGACCGCACCAGGGATAGCGCTCCAATTCCTCCATGGTCTCTACTATTCCGGCGCGTATGGGATTTAGGTGGATATACCGGATGAGGGCCAACAGATAGTTCTCCTCCTCGCAGAGAATGGATTTATAGCGGTTTTCAAAGAGGTGGCCGCTCTTCATCCTCTCGAAAGATTCGCTTTCTTTCAATCCCCCGCATCATCACATGGTGGAGAGTCCCGGGAGTGTCCAATCTTGCTTGCCTTGGCATAGATCCCGCTTACCAGAAAACCCATTCTTTGTAAAGTTATATTTTTAAACTACGTCCCGTATTCCACGGCTGTATACCGCATGACCTTGATTCGCGGCTGCATAGCGCAACTGAGTGCGAGCACCACAATTATTGACAGGAATAGAATTGAGCGTTTCATATTTGACTTCCTTTGCCTAACGGAAAGGTCACCGGGAGCCGGATTTATCGGCGATCCGGTTCCGGGTAAAGGCATCGGTTACCCGACGCCCTCCCCACAGACCCGGACGTGAAGGTTTCCCTCATCTTATGTGCTGTAGCAGATAAGATGAGTTATGTGAAGGCCGCACTTGTGTTATGTAGCGGGAGCAAGTTTCCGGTTTTTTTACATTTTGGTACGTGCGGCCATCACATAAGCGAAGTTCCGGGTTGTTAGAGCGACGTTAGAAAAACCATGGCTGATTGTGATTGAGGAATCTCACATTGAGCAAGGGGTTTAGCCTTCATTTCAAGATCAACCTCTGCGTAGATGTGTGTGGTATCGAGACAGACATGTCCCAGCCAAGCGCGGATGGTGTTGATGTCAACACCGGAACGTAACAGATGTACTGCGGTCGTATGTCGGATGGTGTGAGTGCTGATGGGTTTGGCGGATAAGCTGGGCAATTTTCGACTCGCATCTTGAGCAGATCGTTTAACGAGAGCACGGATTCCAACCGTGTGATAGGTTGCCTGCGGCGATTTAGGAAAACTGGTGCCTGGGGCTCTCGTCCGGTAATATGAGGAGCCAATTTACTAGCCGTTTGCGGCCATAAGGGGCACCGACGCACTTTACCTCCCTTGCCTATGAGTGTGACGGAGGGAGGAGTGCCAAGATCCAGATCGGCAATGGTAAGCTGTGCTGCCTCGGATGCCCTGGCCCCCGAGTTATACAGAAAAAGCAACAGTGCATGATCTCGAAGGCCTTGTGGGCATTGCCGATTGGAGGCATTGAGCAGGGCGTCCATTTCGTGTTTTTCGAGATAGACCATGGAGGGCTTGGAAGTTTTCTTAAAGGGTATCGGGCGGGGCGAGGGGGCTGTCGCCGGACCTTGGCCTAAAGGACAAGCACAGTGCTCAGTTGAGGGCCAATGGGCATTCATCTGGTCTTGAAGAATTTGGTGTTGTGAATGGCGAGTAGACGAGCGGACAAATCGACGTCAGCCAGTGTTAGTGATAGAGCTTCGCTGATCCGAAGGCCCGTACCATAAAGAAGAAGCAGGAGTGTGCGGAATGTGGCCGGTTGCACCTGGTATCTGTGACGCTTGTCGAGGATATGGGTCATTTCAACCAATGTGCGGTATTCATCATGGGTGTAGATGTAGGGTTGAAAGGGGGCTGGGCGTTTGGGGAGGATCGTTGGCAGGGGAGAGAATGAGATATGGCCTCGGCTAACGACATAGCGGTAGAATCCGCTGAGGGCTTCGAACTTTCGATGCCAGAAAGCGGTGATCGGGCCTGTGCCGGCGAGGTAATTTTGCACGGAGATGGAACTAACCTGTGTAATGTCGATGTCCCCCATGGCTCGGCAAAAGGCATTGAGGATGACGGATTCTGTTCGAAAGCGCATCCCCAGAGATCGTTTGAAGGTAACGTATTCGGCGGCGAGTTGAGAAAGTCTCATGACCATCCTCCTAAATCGACATTGGCTACCAGTCGCAATTCCGCGAGGTTCACCTTCGCCTAGATTCGGGTAGCAGAGGTGCTGGAGTGTCCCAGATGATCACCGATTTCCTTAAGAGACAAGCCCGCAGAGATCAGATGCATCGCGCAAGCGTGCCGCAATGCGTGCGGTCCCGTGTGCCTCGTCTGAACCTCAGCACTGGCGATGCACCGGCTGACAATGTTGTAGAGACCGCCGCCCGAAAGCGGACGGAGGGGTGCTTTGAGGGTTAAAAATATCTCTCGATGGGAGCTTTGCTGTCGCACTGTTCGCAAGTATCGAATGATCGCATGGCCAACAGTGGATGTCAGTGGGTAGATTTGCGCTTTGCGCTGTTTGGATCGGTATACGGATAGTCGACTGCTTTCCCAGGCGATATCCTCAAGACGGAGTCGTGCCACTTCGCTCGATCTCAGGCCGTAAAGTGCGAAAAGGAGAATGATGGCGCGGTCACGAATGTCCCGAGGCTGGTCTGGGGTCATGCAGCCAATCAGGCGTTCAAACTCTTTCCAGCTTGGACCTGAAGGGAGACTATCCTGAGAGAAGAGGCGAGGCCCCTGGATTGCAGGAGCTATCATGGGATGACACCAGCAGTGTTGCCCAGCATAGTGAAAGAATGCTTTGAGCGCTTTGGCGGAGGTGGCAATCGAGACGCGGCACCATCCCTTATCGTTACGTGAACTCAGGAACGCGTCAACGTCCGAGATCTGAATAGCCGCCCAGGGATGGTCGTGTTCTTCACCCCATTTGATGTGCTGAGCCGTTACCAGCGACTTGGAGGGCATATCCAGTAGCTGAACAACCAGGGGAAGCTCTCTGGCGATGCGCAGAAGGGTTTCGTGTGCGCACCCTTGCTTTGCACGGTGCCTAAGATAGCGGTCTCGCTCCTCAAAAAACGGAGCATTTCTGTGACGAGCCTGGACGGCGGGATACTTGAATAAGCTTTCTAACATGGTTGGACCTCCTTTTGTTAGATTTGGGGACATCCAACCATGTAACCGATATCACTTATGTGCTGTCCACAAAAAACAATGACTTAAAATACAGCAGGATACAGGCTCTATGCAACATAAGTGCGGCCTTCACATAACTCATCCGGTTCCTCAGTAGCCACACGCTTTTCCGAAGACTAAAGACTTTTTTACTGTTTATGGCATCGGCGTTCACTCATGCAGTTTTTTCATTGACCATGGGGAAAACTTTCTTCCCGCAAGAAATGCCCAGGCGATTCTGGATGGCTGCAATTATCTGCTCCATTTTACCCGATATCGATATATTCGGGTTCTTCATAGGGGTACGTTGTGGAGATATCCTCGGGCATCGGGGTTTTTCCCACTCTCTTTTATTCGCCTTTCTCGTGAGTCTGGTAGCTATAAGATTTGCCTGTAAAGATTACCGCCCATTATCCGCGCCATGGCGGAAATTGTGGCTCTTTTTCTTTTTACTTGCATCGTCCCACGGTCTCCTTGATGCCCTGACCGACGGGGGTTTGGGGGTGGCTTTTTTTTCCCCTTTTGATCAAACTCGTTATTTTTTCCTCTGGACCCCTTTGAAAGTTTCCCCTATTGGTCTGGAGATATTTTTAAGCCCCTGGGGACGAGAAGTCATTTTAAATGAAATATTTTGGGTCTGGGTTCCTGCTATTTTAATATTGGCGGCGGTTACGGGGGTTAGGAGATTGTATTCCAAAGGGATTCTTCGTGAAGCCGAAGGAATTGAAGCATGAAGGGCCAAAAAGATTCAACCCAAAAAATGCGCGAATTATAGCCGCAACCCTTTAGGTTGCGCGTTTGTGGAAGATATTTTTAAACCTTTTGGGTTCGTCCTTTCGCAGGCTAAAGCCTGCTACAAGGGTTTTTATAAATTCGCGCATTTTTTGGGTTAAAGGCTAAAAAATTAGGGAACATTTGGAGGAAACCGGCAACACCCATTTTTTTAATCATGCTGACGTCAAGTATTTGACGATTTAACAAGGGAGGGGGGCTGTTACAGGGCAAACGAATGATTATTTTCCCCTCCATCAAAAAAAAGTTTAAGATATCAAGAGATTAAATCATAAATGGATTAGTCTCCTTTAGGGCATAGAAGTTGCTTAAAAAATAAATAGAAAGATTCGGCAGATTGTCGTAAAAACATTTTTTGGAGCAAGAAGATGGAAACAAAAGGATCGATACTGGTCATTGACGATGAACTTGGCCCCAGGGAAGCCTTGCGCATGATTCTCAAGTCCATTTATAAAGTGCACACGGTTGCAAATGGGCAGGAAGCATTGGATTTGATTCAGAGGGAAAAGATAGACCTGGTCACACTTGATTTGAAAATGCCCGGACTTTCGGGGATCGATGTGCTGAGGGAGATCAAGCAGCTCAATAAAAACATCGATGTCATAATCATAACCGGACAGGGAACTCTACCCAACGCCAAAGAAGCCATACATTACGGAGCCGGGGACTTCATCTCCAAGCCTTTTAACGTTGCGGATATCATTGCCATCGTCAGCAAAGTTTTCGAGCGTCGAAACTACACCGCCAAGATCAATGGCCTTATCCAACAGATTAAAGATTTTCGAACAAAAGAAGAGAAGCAGGAGGGGGAGTTCACTTTCAATTAACCGCGGGCCATGCACTCCCAGGCAGTTAAATCTAGGCCACTTTTTTTATGGAAATTTTTTTCGCCCGCGATCCTAAACTATGCCTCCTTCCTGGAGGGGGCGATGATCCAGAATCCGCTGGGGGCTAAAGCATCTCAGGTCAAGGGTAGGGGTTCGTCCCAAGATCAATTCAGCAAGGTACCGACCGGCGGCTGGAGACTGCTGAAGGCCGTGGCCGGAGAATCCATTGATTAAATATAATCCTTGGAGTTCAGGCCATGGACCCAGGAAGGCGTTGCTGTCGAGAAGGTTCTGGTCATAAAGACCAGCCCAGCCCCTTACGAGCTTGAGCGTTTCAAAGGCCGGAATGATCCTTACCAGCTCGGGCCAGAGGGTCTCTTGAAAGCGCCCCCAATCCCAGTTGAAATCAAAACCAACTTTATCTTCCTCCAGGGAACGGCCGACGAGTATCAGTCCCCCGGTTTCGGATCGGAAGTAGAGGCCCGAGGGGGTGATCGTCAAAGGAAGGGGGCGTTCGAGGTTGACAGAAGGTTTAACGGCGAAGACTTCACGCCGGATTGGAATAATCGGCAATTCCACCCCGGCAGTTCGGGCCAGTTCGGCTGACCAGGCTCCGGCGGCATTAACAATTATTGGACTATTCAGGATTTGCCCGGAGGCCAGGCCCACGCCGCTCATGGTTTTCCCGGATTTTCTGAGTTCAACCACTTCATCGGCAATATAATACGCCCCGAGAGATACAGCCTTGGCCCGGTAGCCCATCAATAACCCGTAAGGATCCAGATAGCCGTCTTTGGGGCCGAAGGTGCCTCCGATAAAACCATCGGCTGAAAATAAAGGGAAGCGCTTTTTAATTTCTTCTGCCGACCACCATTCCGCTTCTCCTCCCAGACTCTTCTGCAAAGTCAGGGCTTCTTCGGCCAGAGCCCGGCCAGAGTCTTCGATCAAAAAGAGATAACCCTCCTGGCGGAATTGAATAGACGGTTTCACGCCGTTTACGGCCATCTCCTCTTCAAAAGTGGCGAAGCACTTCTGGGCATAAAGGGATATCTGAATGTTTTCTTTAAAGCTGAACTGGATTCTGACGCCTCCCAGAGAAAGAGCTGTAGAAGCCCGGGTGTAGGCCGGGTCACGTTCGACTACGGCCAGTTTGAGTTTTGGCTCGTCAGTTAGCAGGTGGAAGGCCACCGATGAGCCCATCACAGCGCCCCCCACGATAATGATGTCATAATTACTGTTCTTCATATTCGCGCATCCACGCTTTCACTTTAAATGCTTTGTAACACTTTAGCTCTTTGAAAAAAGGTGTGTTGTAAGGGCTAAGGGATTCCAGAGGCCGGGGGCCAGAGCGGAAGCTTGGAATCATTAGGCGCTAATTTCTCCGCATATGGGGCGGGCAAGAACCCCCGCCTCCTCCAGAAGAAAATATCTTGTGTCCTCGTGGCCAAGTGGAAACCCAACCGATGCTTCCGGCGCGTTCCGCTCTGGCTCCCGGCCCTCAACAAAGGCTTTAATACCATTTTTTTCAAATCGCTAAACTGATACAATGCTTTTTATCCGGGTTTATCTATACTACTTTGATGGACAAGACCCATACCCGGCGAGGGAACTTCAAAATAGGGAATATTTGTTCCATCCAGGCTGCCAATGAACGCGGTTTTCCGACCCTCCCAACCGAAGCAAATATTTGAAGGCCGCTTCAATACCTTGTTTTCGGGGTCTTCGAGGGCAATGACCAGCTCCCGCTGGGGGGTAAGATAACCGACGGCGTTCCACAGGGGAAAAGTTATCCATAAATTGCCGGCTTCATCGAAGGCGATTCCGTCCGGGAAACCGAAAGATCCGAGAATTTCCGGGCCGTAGACTTTCCGGTCGTGCAAAGACCCATTCCCGCCAATTTTAAAACGCAAAATCCTTCTTTTCATTGTCTCAGCTACATAAAGAAATTTTTCTTCCAAGTCAATGGCCAGGCCGTTGGCGAAACAAATCTCTTCGGCGACGATCCTAAGGAGGCCTTTTTCCAGAAGGACGATACATCCATCCGGAATGGGCCGCTGCAGGGCTTCATCAAGGTTCTGGCGGTTTGTTGAATTGGAGACCCAAAGCCTTTCCTGGGAATCGATCAACGGGAAATTGGGGGTTGGGATTTTTTTACAGCCGGCTTCCGTCATCAGGACCTGGTGATTTCCCTGCAAAGAAAGGGATTGCACCTCACCGTTGCCGATGTTGGCGATTATGCAGTTACCTTTCTTGTCTACGCAAATCCCGTTAGGCAGGCCACCGACTGAGCCCCAAAAAGTGGTATTTCCATTCCTCTCAATTTTAGCGCACTGCCCCCGCGCGTCGGCCGCATACAATGTGCCGTCATCGAGAGCCATGACCCCCTCCGGCCTCAAAAGGCCGATGCCGATGGTTTTTACGTCGGATATATTTATTTTCATCACAGCTCCTCTAAAATAAAGTAACTCTCTCCTGCTGCTCTTGAAGCTTATTATAGCTCTCTTTCAATCAAAATGGAAAAGGTTTTACCCTTCCCGGGCCTATTTTGACCCCTCAACTCTAACCCGGCATAGCCCGAGCCAAAAAGGTAAATTGAAAAATAAGAAATCCGAAAATCGATACCCGAAACAAATTTTTAATCCGAATGTTCAACAGTTAGTCAGTCTTGACACCGATGACGTTCTATGAAATATTGAATAGTAAAAAATTGTATCAATTTAGCGGGTTGAAAAAGTGGTTTTACCACCTTTGTTGAGGTCCGGGGGCCTGGGTGGAACGCGCCGGAAGCATCGGCTGGGTTTTCGCTTGGCCACGAAGAACCCCGCTCTTTTCCGCCGGAGGAGGCGGGGGGCTTTTTCCCCGCCCCACCCGCGAAGAAATCAGCGCCTTATGATTCCAAGCGGGCCGCCCAGGCCCCCGGACCATGGATTCCCCCTGACTTTACGCCCCACCTCTTTTCAAAGGGCTAAAGTGTTACAAAAAATTTAATTCGCCCAAAGTGGAAAATAGTAGCTGGGGAAGAAAGAAAGGCAAAAAAAAATGAAAAAAATGTTGATAGCTTTGATTGTTCTGGTGGTCATTCTGGCGGGTGCAGGGACCTGGCTGGCGCTGGTCAAGTTCGAAGGGGAAAAACCAACCATTCAAATTACGCCAGAGGCTCTGTATCTCGGGCAGAAGTTATCTTTTAAGGTTGAAGATAAGAAGAGTGGTGTGGCTGAAGTGCGAGTGGAAGCGGTGCAGGGGGGGAAATCGACAACCCTACTAACCGAAGGCTTTCCCAAGAAAACTCCTTTTATAGAAAAAAACATTTCCCTTAGGCCTTTGCCGCAGGGGGTTAAAGATGGGGAAATCAGGATAAAAATTACTGCGCGCGATCATTCCTGGCGCGGAGGAAATCCAGTGACTCTGGAAAGGGATGTAATCATCGATACCCGCCCTCCCCAGTTGACGGTGCAGGGTGGTTTGCACTACATCAATCAGGGCGGGGCCGGACTGGTTGCCTATCAGACCTCCGAGGAGATCCCGAAAAACGGCGTTCAGGTAGGAGAGGTTTTTTTCCCTGGATATGCCATAGAAAAAGACCGCTACCTGGCCTATTTCGCTGTTCTCCCGAATGCGCCATCTGATCTTTCACCTGCGGTTATGGCCGAAGACCAGGCCGGGAACCGGGCGAAGGCCGGCTTTCGCCTCATTCTTAAGCGGAAGGCTTTTAAGAAAGATAAAATTCAAGTCACGGACTCTTTTTTGAAGAACATTATTCCATATTTTACCGAACGAGACCCGAACCTCCGGGGCACTCCGCTGGAGATTTTTCTGGCGGTTAATCAAAAACAACGGGAGGCTGATCACCAAAAAATTAAAGAGCTCTGTCAAAATACAGCAGCCCAGCCCCTTTGGTCTGGGTCCTTTCTCAGGCTTCCTAATTCAAAACCCATGGCTTCCTTTGCTGAAGAGCGCACCTATTGGCACAACGGGAAGGAGATTGACCGTCAGATCCACCTGGGTGTTGACCTGGCTTCTTTAGCTCAAAGCCCGATCCCGGCGGCCAATTCAGGAAGGGTGATCTTTGCCGGAGAGCTTGGAATTTACGGCAAAACAGTGCTAATCGACCACGGCTGCGGCCTATTCAGCATGTATTCTCATTTAAGCCGCATCGAGACCGAGGAGAAAAAGGAAGTGAAGAGGGGGGATATTCTGGGAAGAACCGGCACTACCGGCCTGGCCGGAGGCGATCACCTCCATTTCAGCATGCTGGTCAACGGAATTTTTGTGAACCCCATCGAATGGTGGGATGAGCACTGGATCAAGGATAACATAGAGAAAAAGTTGAAGTCATAAGTTCATTGTATAGGAAATTCCTTTTTCAACTTTATTCCGCCTCAGGCGGATCACTTTAGACGTTTAACACTTATTCTTTAATTTTTCTTAATCATTGGTTTAAAACTCTGTGATCTCTGTGCCCTCTGTGGCAAATTTTAATTTGTTCTCTTTTACCACTTCTCTTACCCATTCATGGATTGTTTTTTTGATAGTTCTCCAGCTTGCGGGACAGAGCATCCTGGGCATCTGTTCCCGGTCAGCATCATCAAAGAAGGACAGGGCATAGAGAACATGCGCAATATCCCTTATCGAAAATTTTTTCCGGTATAGGCGAAGCATACTCGGTAGGGAGTTATACTTCAAACCAAGGGCGTAAACGTCGATAAAATCTTTTTTGGAGCCTCGCTGGGATAGGGCAGAGAACTTCATGCAGCTTAAGTCTGCCATTGAGGCAATGCGGCACCCAAATTGGGGCCATATTATAGAGGGTTCCAGCAGGGGATACCGGTATTCTAAAAAGCTGACCCGAACACCCGATATCCTGCCGTGAAGCGTACCCCCATCTATTCGATCCGTGGCCAAAGAAATACCTGCGTCGCGAATATCCTGGGCCAAACGCATGGGGTCTGGTATCGATTCTTTAGAGAACCAGTCCAGGTCAACAGAATGGCGATGTCCAAGATGGATGGCCAGGGCTGTCCCTCCACCCAGATAAAAACCCAGGTGATTTGTAAGGGGGCCAAGATGCCGAAGTATTTTTTTTTGGTTGGCTCCCAGAACTTCCGGGTGGAAGTTCATAAATTCCCCCTCTTTTCCCAGATTTTTCTTTCTGGCGCTTCCAGCCAGGAGTTTACCTTTTTGTGCGGAAGCCCCAAAGTAAGTTCCCAAAATCGCAGTTGTTTGGAACTTAATCCCTGGCCCTGATGGTGTTCGATCCATTCTCTTAGATCCCGATCGTTCATATGGGAGCGGAGCCAGATGATTTCATCCCATCCACCTGAGGAAAGAACTCGGGAAACAATTAAATCACGATCCTTTATCCAGCTTAATTTTTTGAAATCGTAATCCCAGAAAAATTCTTGCAATTTGCCAGGGAGTTCCACCGGACAAACGTTTTTTTTGCGCTGTCGATTCATGCTACCTATCCCAGCCAACGGAAGTTTGGGGACGTTGTTGCATACGTTGCATAACTCATTTTTCCCCTTGTTTGTTTACTCTTTCAACCGCCCGGATTATGGTCGAAGTCGTCACCCCAAGATGACGCGCAATCTCCGCCGCCGGCAATCCCATTTCTTCAATGCACCGATGCGCAATCCGCGCGCGAACGCCGCTCACCGAACTCCGCCGGCTCCCTTGGATCAATCCCGCCACATTCACGCCGGCCCGGGCGCATTCTTCTTTGATGATATCTCCAACTGCTACCCCCTTCTTCCGCACCTTAAGCTGACGCAGCAGCCTTTCTCCCACCTCCTGCAAAACCGCCTCGACAAAATCGCCATCCCCGAGAATCCGTTCGTCTGACTCTTCCCCTTCCCCCTTTCTCCTTAAAGCCACCACCCGGGACCATCCGCCCAAACTCCGCACCAACCCTCCACCCGTAAGCTCGGGGACCTTTCCCATCCCCATCCCCTCTTCCACAAATCGCAGGTAACCTCGGCGCGCAGCACCCCTTCTTTTCCCAAAACAGGTTAGAACATAATCTGTGTTCATCCATGGATACCCCTTCTTCCCCATTATAGCGCTATGTCCGCTCCAGGGGTACCGATTCAGCTTATCCAGGGTCGAAACGATCCCCGCTCTCACCGGATTAAGATGGATGTATCGAACCAGGGATAGGAGATATTTCTCCTCGTCGCACAAGATGGATTTATACCGGTTTTCGAACAGATGTCCTGTCCGGCGATGCCTCCGGTTGAAGTATTGAGCATACCACGTCAGAAGCCTTCGCATGACGGTCGAGATGCCGTGCTGGCCGCTCTTGAAAAGGATATGAACGTGAGTTTCCATCAGCACCCAGGCATAGACGGAACACTTCCCCTCCGCAACCTCTTCGCCTAACCGATCAAGGAACCGCTGTCGGTCTTGATCGGTTAGGAAGATCGGAGCCCGGTTGATTCCCCGCACCATGATATGGTGCAGAGCACCAGCAATATCGAGCCTGGCTCGCCTCGGCATGAAACGAATTTACCGGAATCTTGGATGGCTGTCAAGAGTTATGCAGCGTATGCAACAACGCCCCCAAATGTCGCATTATGCAACGTATGCAACAACGTCCCCAAATGTCGTACATGCTCTGGTGCGACCCCGACCCGCACTTTTTTTGGAAAAAACGAATCGGGGAAGCGGAGAAACGCAGAAGCGGAGAAACGAAAACAGGGGGAAAGGGCTAATTATGAAAGCAGGGAAGGGGAGATATATAAGGAAATGATACGGTGTAACGGAAAATCGGGGAAAAGGAGAAAGAGGGCGTGGAGAAAAAGCGAAACGGCAAACCGGAGAAGAAGTGAAGGGGATACTTGTGAAAGGAAATATCCCTTGAATATCAATCGATCATCTTCATCTTTCCGGAGTATTTTGGTCTAAAAGGGTTGCAGAGGGATGTTTATTACGCTAATATATCACCATGAGTAAGACTTTCGAGAGAGTACTTCGGCTTGTTCAAAAACAGGAGGTGATGATATCCGAACATGGATATGACGAGATGGAAGAGGATAACATCTTCGCCCGAGATATAATGGGTGGCGTTAAGGATGCCGTAGTTGTGGAAGACTATCCAGATTATCCAAAAGGGCCTTGCGTCTTGGTATTTCAAAAGGATCGAGAGGGGCAGCCGATCCACGTTGTATGGGGAATTCCGAAGGGAGCCTCAACACCGGCCGTAGTTGTTACCGCTTATCGACCATCGACCAGACCCCGAGCTTTGGTCGAGTGATTTTCTAAGGAGAAGACCATGAAAAAGAGAAGTCATAAAAAGCTGGTATACGAGGGTGCCTACGTAGCAGAAGTAGATATTGATCTTGTTGAGACTGACACGGGTTGGTCCCCTTATCTCAGCTTGGAGGATGCCTACAAACTGGACGATGTCCGCGACGCCCTGCGCCGGGGTGACATCGCTCGCGCCGCTAAGCTTGCCCGGGTCTTCACCCTGACACCAGTAACAGTTTGAGAAGGCAGATAACAAGGGGTGGAAGCGACTCCACCTTTTCCCACGTTTCCCAATTCACATAGGTTTCCCCGCCTTGCCCTTTTTCTGCCTTCCCCTCAATCCAATTTCATTTTTCCCCCTATTCCCCTTCCTTGTTCACATTTCCCTATTCTCCGCTCTTGCAGACTGATTTTTTTAGACTTTGAGCGCCCCGGCCAATTCAGAATCGCCCAGAGTTCCTGGTAACCGGTAAAGGCCTTCTTCTCCTTTTTCCCGGCCTCTTCCACAACTCCCACGAGTCGGCGGGGATTATCCCTGGCAAAACGGTACACCCGAACAATATAGGTCTTGGGGATAACTTTTGGGTCCAAGAAAAACCCTCACGAAAAAAGGAAATCCATCATTGATGATCTCACAAGAAATCTCTTACGGCGTCACCCCGGCGAAAGCCGGGGTCCAAACTTTGTCTCCGCGGAAGAGGGGAGCCATTAAAGAAAATCTGGATTCCGGCTTTCGCCGGAATGACGAATTCTATGGAATTGCGGCTTTTTACGAGATTATCAGCATCTACTTACTTCTTACAGCAAAAGGTGTTACAGATATGTTACAGATTCGAAAAAAAATTGAGACCCGGAAAGGATGAACAAGGGAGGGGATAAAGTCAAGATGGGGATGCCGCTTCTCCCATCCCCCTTTTCTCGGAAAGTAATGCCTTACAAAGGGTTTGGGTTGCACAGCTCAAAGCTTCCCAGGGTGTTTATTTTCAAGGGCCAGGGCCACTTTTCCAGATGGAGATGCGGCTTTTGGGGAATGACGTTCAGCCTCCTGATGAGTTCCTGCACATACTCAACTTCGATTCCCGCCTCGATGGCTTTTTCGCATAACATTGCTACTCCATAAGGTTGGTTAATATAAGTATAAAAATATCCCCCTTCCCGCCCGATCGCCAAAGCTCTTTTCAGCGATACCAAACCGGATGCCTGCTCTCCCCGGTCGAAGGCAAACAGCGCTTCGGCCAATAAGATAAAAAATTGGTACAGCTTACTGCCGATCTGGTCAGCCAGATCGGCAGCAATGGAAATATTGGGAATCTGCTTCCTGATGTTTATTCAGTTGGTGCATCACGTGGGCTTTTACGATATTAAAAATGAAGAGGCTGTTGGGAGCACCGACCTGCCCGGCAAATTTATTTGCCATTTCTACATGGATGGCCGCTTCTCCCGGTTTCCCCCGAGCCAGCGCTTCCCGGGCCCTGAGTAAATAATACAAATTTGTTTCCCATGGTTTATTGCGGTTTAATGAGACCGTCAGTTTCTCCAGCAAGGCATTCGCTGTTTCCAGATCGTGCACATTCAGGGAGCTGGCGATTCCATGGATGAGGAGCCAATTATATACAGGGTAAGAACCGATCTTTTGCGATTGCTCCAGCCCCGCGGATACAGTTTTCAAACACTCTTCATGAAGCCCTGCAAATCGGTTGTATATGGATTCATGAAAATTGGCGGTTATTAACCTTACGGGGGGAATATTCCTTTGTCGGGACAATTGTCTCAGCCGGTGAATCGCCATCACCCCTTTTGGGAATTCCCCCATTTGTATCCAATAGTAGGCCAATCGAGCGTAACCCATGATCTTTTCAGAAATGTTCGGGCAGCTTTCAGACAGGGTAAGAACCCTTTCGACCCACTTCTCGATCTCAGGATGATGGGGGTGTCTCATTTCCAGGGCAAGCAGCATAACCGAGGATACACGAAGACTCACCTCTTCCGATGGAAAAGACCCGGAGGTTCCCATCAATTCCCCGAGCACCGCGATCCATTTATCCAGAGGAGTAAAGTCTCGATATTCATTGATGATGGAATTAACGACCCCTGCCCAGGCCAGAAATATTCCGACTCTTCCCTCCTCCGTCCTAAATTTCTCGAAGGCTTTTTCAAAATAGAACTGGCCAAGTTGAATATCGAATGGAGCCTGACATTCCCCCATCCAATAAAGCAGCCAGGGGTTATCTTCGAGGATTCCCCTGGGAAGAATTTCCAGCCATTCGGCGAGAGAGCGATTCCTTCCATGCTGGAGCATGGCAGGAGCATGTTTCCTGATTAACTCAACCACTTCGCTCCAGCGACCGGTTTCACTTAAGAGCACTACCGCTTCTTCTGTCTGACCGGAATCCTCAAGAAGGATAGCCGCCCGATGGAGCAGAATGGACTGGTCTTCCCGGGAAAATGTTTCTTTGGCCCGGGAAAGCAAAAACTCCCGGAATAATAGATGATACTGATAGATGGGCTTTCCATGAAAGCGCTTCTCGCTAAAGTAATGAGTCCGGCTGAGAGTGTCCAAAATGCGACTGGCAGGAGATAGACCCGTAAGGTCTTCAGCCATTTTCGCCGTCATTTTAGGTAAAAAGGCTGTCTTTAGCAGAAAATCCTGGATCTCTTTGTCCGTTTTATCGAAGAGCTCTTTTCCTAAATAGTCAAAGATCTCATCTGGAGTGAGCTTTCCAAGGGCCTGGGGTTCAATGACTTTTCTCTCCACACTCTCCAGCATCAGCACTAATCCGGCAGCCCACCCATCGGCCGCCTCGTGTAAAATGGTTTTCCCGCAGCCGGATCAAAGCCGGAGGAGGATCGCTGCGGCTGATCAGAATGACGTTAATGCCTTCAGGAATTCGGGATAAGCCATTCAGAATCACCTCATGAAGAGATGAATCGGCTGGCACTTCATGGTAGTTGTCGAAGACTAATATAAATCTCCCCTTGCCCCCCTTTTGTAAAGGGGGGATGGGGGGATTTAAATGGGGCTTGGGTAGATTTAAACGGCTGTAAAGCTCTTCAAAATAGCGTAGGGTGAACGTTGAGATTCCTTCCAGGTATTCCGGGGTGAGGAGGGGAAGGGGCTTTCGCTTTCTAGGGGAAGCTCTTTGGGCGGCTTGCCCCAGGTAATAGAAAAAGGTTGCCGGATGGGCATCGCCCGGGTCAACCTGATACCAGAGGCAGGGGAGTTTTCGGGCATCGAGATAGCTGGACACCAGAGCGGTCTTGCCGCTACCCGGAGGCCCTGCAATCCAGATTACCGGCCGTTGCCGGCTGGCATCCAAAAGCTTAAACAACCGCACCCTCGGAAAAACTTCCGTGACGATCGGACGGGTAATCTTGGCTATTCTTGATACAGCCACGGCGGCACCTTCTTTCAGCCCCATTTATTGAAGAAAAACAATCAAAAAGAGAGGACCACCTTATTCTTATATCTGACTCATTTGGGGCGTCTGGCATTCTCGTACCGACGGATCATCCTTAAACAGTTGATCGGAGCAGCTCCTGTTTTTGTTGAAAGAGTTTTTCTCCCAAACTTACATGATAAATGTGGGGGTTCTGCAGGCGCTTGTGCTCGGGCCGGAGGTATTGGAGATTTTGCAAGGTATTTTCCTGGATTTTTTTTAAAGAGGGGCTCTGATAAACCATCTGGCCGGCCTTGAAGACCGGGGCTAAAATTTCCTCTCTTTTAAAATGCCCGGGATAGGTTTTGTTTATGTGCGAGAGCATGGGATGGAAGGCTTTAACCGGCTGGCCTTCTGGGAGAGTCTCGTCATCTAAAACAATCACGTCTCCCCGCATGTAATTCTTCTCATCGTAAAAGCGGAATATTTTTTTAATACCCGGGTTGGTGATTTTTTCCTGGTCATCGGAGACTTTCAGTTTGGGGCGCATATGGCCATTTTCGAGGATGGCCGAAAGCTTATAAACCCCGCCCAGAGCCGGACAGGAGTAGGAAGTGACCAGGCGAGTCCCCACACCCCAGATGTCGATCTCCGCTCCCTGTTTTTTGATGGATTCGATCAGCCACTCGTCGAGATCGCTCGAACCCAGGATGCGGGCCCGTTCAAATCCGGCTTCGTCGAGCATCCTGCGGGCTTCCCGGCTTAAGAAGGTCAAATCTCCGCTGTCCAGGCGGATTCCCGCAAGGTCTCCTTGTTGGTTTTCCCGAAGCTCTTTTCCTAACTTGATGGCGTTGGGAACCCCGCTGCGCAAAGTATCATAAGTGTCAACCAGGAGAAGGCAGTTCTTCGGATAAATTTTTCCGTAAGCCTGGAATGATTCCAATTCGGAAGGGAAGGATTCCACCCAGCTATGGGCCAAGGTGCCACGAACCGGAATGCCGAAAACCTTTCCGGCCATCAAGTTCGAGGTGGCCCTAACTCCGCCGATGAAAGCGGCCCGGGCCGCGCTCAATCCTCCATCCGGGCCGTGCGCTCGGCGGACCCCGAATTCAATGACCGGATCTCCACCGGCGGCGATACAGATGCGGGCGGATTTAGTGGCTATCAGAGTCTGGAAGTTTAAGATATTCAAGAGGGCAGTTTCGATCAATTGGGCTTCGGGTAAAGGGGCCGTAACCCGTACGATGGGTTCCTGGGGAAAGACCAATGTTCCTTCGGGAACAGCGTATAAATCTCCCGTGAAGCGCAGCTGTCGAAAATAATCCAGGACCTCCGGGGGGAAGAGGTTCAAGCTTTTCAAATAATCGAGGTCCTCCTGGTCAAAATGAAAGTTTTCGATGTAATGGATTAATTGTTCCAAGCCGGCAGCAACGCAGAAGCCGCCTTGCTCGGGAATTTTACGGAAAAAATAATCAAAGGTTGCTTTTTCCTCGGATTTACCAAGAAGATAATATCCTCCCGCCATGGTCAACTGGTATAGGTCCGTCAATAAAGTCATGTTGCCCATCATTTCCTCGTCAATTCCTTCGGGGAATTTGGAAAGATCTTTTCCCCTCAAATATAATTTTCCATCAACCTGTAAATTTCTCTTTCGGCTTCTTCGGAAAGGATGGTCCCTTCCTGGTTATTGGCCCGCCGGACTTCATCGATCATTCGCAAAATCCGCCGCCTAAGGGGAATATCCTTAAGGTCATCGAGGCTGCGATAGTAACCCAGTCTTCGACCTACGCGATAAAGGAGACGTTCTTCTGCGGGTAAGGCCAGATAGCGGTCGATGACTGCCAAAATCTTCTCCCTCCCCTCGGGGAGCTTACCCTGAACTTCTTCCAGCAGGTTTAAGATGTGGTCGCTGACTAAGGTGCTGTGCAGGGCATCGAGGGTTTCGATGAAAAGTTTGATCTCCGCGACGACCTGGTCGTCCGAGAGCCTGATAAATTCCCCGGCTTCAACTTTGCTGTAAAGGGGCATGTCGTGGCGGACGTAAAGAGTGCGAAGGCGTATAAAATCAGGGTCGATTTGATTCAATACCCTGGCGGTTTCCACGGCGTGTTCGCGCCACCAGCGGGTTCCCCCCAGCCCGGGCATGACATATTCCGAAAGAGAGATCCCCGATTCCACTACATTTTTACCCGCCTGAATTTGTTCTTTGGCCGTAACCCCTTTCTTCATGTACTGGAGAAGGGGATCGTAACCTGTCTCCATCCCGATATGGATACGGGAAAGGCCAGCCGCGCGGATTTCTGTAAGCTCTGAGACGCTTTTTTTAGCCAAAGTCCTGGCCCGGGAGTAACTGGTAATTCGCTGTATGGAGGGGAATTTTTCTTTCAGGTATTTGATAATCTCCACAAGATCAGATGTATTGGCCATCAGGGAGTTGGCGTCCTGGAGAAAAACTTGAGTCCCTCCGAAATATAACCACCCGATAATGCTCTGAAAAGCATGGCCATGGGGCCCCGGCCGATTAAAAAGGGCCTGAAGGAGGGCCTGGTTTATATTCCCTGCGAACCCCATTCTCCAGGAGATCTTGAGGATTTCATCGGCAATTGCTTTTGCGGAATCTATGTCTTTCTTGATTTCTTCAACCGAACGGAAAGAAAATATTTCCCCTTTGTAAGTATGGCAAAATTCACATTTATTCCAGGGACAATTTCGCGTCACCCGGATTAAAAGGCTCTGAGCCTCGCTGGGCGGGCGAATGGGCCCCATTTCGAAATAATCGTTCATGCTTTTCTCCTCTGGTTATTAAAATATCACGAAACCGTTCCTTTAACAATGGTTTCGACCTTTCCCCCTCTGCCTGAGCCGCGACATGTAACCCTTCAGTCACGAGTGGCTATGACAGGAATATCGGAGGAACTAACCCTGGCAAAGATTCTGTTTTGGCCGGGGGGCCAGGCCGGTACGCGCCGGAAGCATCGGCTGGGATATCCCTGTTCATGGTGCACTCACTGAACCTCCGCCGGAGGAGGCGGAAGGCGTCAGCCCCGCCCCATCCACGGAGA
>VGSF01000017.1 GCA_016875165.1 Deltaproteobacteria bacterium | reverse complement strand
GAGAATCTCTCGGGAGCACAAGGCAGTATTGCCGTCCGGGTTTCGCCTATCGCCATGGATTGTTGAATTTATTCAAAAGTGAAGGTGGGCAAGCGCCTTTCATCCCTTGATATCCTCCCAAAACCCCATTTGGTAAAATTAAAAATATTTTAATTTAATCAAAATTTCTATTGACAGCGGAATGAGCCTATAATATTTTATTTGGAGAAAAGCCTAGAAGAAAATTTTTCCCCGGCAAGCTCCCTGCATTTCTTAGACGAAGGCATATCTTTTACAGGAAAGGGAGAGTTTTAATGAACGTGGATTTGGAAGTCAGAAGGTTAAAGCTCGGGGAGAAGATTAAGGACCTGCGGCTGCAGAAACGTTATCCCCTGCGTCAGGTTGCCGGGAAGACCGGCCTTTCCATCGCCCTCCTGTCTCAAATCGAAAACAATGCCGTTTCCCCCCCTGTGGCCACAATGCTGCGCATTGCCAGGGCTCTGGATGTAAACATCGGCTATTTTTTCCGCGAAGAGGAATCGAGGGAAAAAGCGGTGGTGGTGCGCAAAAATGAAAGAAAAAAGACCTTTCGGCGCATGCATGCCCAGCATGGAGAGGGCGGATATACCTACGAAGCTCTGGCTTACACCAAAAATGCCAAACATATGGAGCCGTTCCTGGTGGAGTTTGAGGCGAAGAAGAAAGAAGAACTTACCTTCCTGAATCACCGGGGCGAGGAATTCCTGTTCCTCTTCAGGGGCCGGTTAGCCTTTCACTATAATCAGGATGAGATCGTCCTGGATTCAGGAGACAGTCTGTATTTTGATTCGGGAGTTCCTCACGCCTTTCGGGCCCTTAAGGGCAAGAAGGCCCAGGCGATCGTGATGGTATATACGGAAGAATGAAAAAGGCAATAAGCAAAAATATTTTGGACGCAGATAAACGCGGATCGGCAGGATTTTAAAAAAATTAAAAGTTAAAAGAAAAAAGTCAAAAGCATGAGTAAAAAGTTTTTATACACACCGTCATTGATCAGAACAACACGCGTCATTCCCGCGAAAGCGGGAATCCAGAAAAGCGCTGGATTCCGGGTCAAGCCCGGAATGACAAGCTGCATAAGACTTTTGTCGTCATGTATATTATAAATTGAAATTTCTTGATCTGTTTTTTCTGCCTAAATCTGCGTCCTATTAAAATCTAAAAGAGGGAACCATGATAGAAATTCGGATTCATGGGAGGGGTGGACAGGGGGCGGTTATTGCTTCAGAGGTTTTGGCATCGGCCTTTTTCAGGGAGGGGAAGTTTGTTCAGGCGTTCCCGGCCTTTGGGGTGGAACGCCGGGGCGCACCCGTGACCGCTTTCACCCGGGTAGATGACCAGCCCATCCGCATCCGCAACTTCATTTATGAACCGGACCACATCATTGTCCTCGACCCCACTCTGATCGAGAGCACCCAGGTGGATTCAGGCCTGAAGGAAAACGGCTGGATCATCATCAACATCGACCGACCACCTAAAAATTTCCCACATTTTTCCAGGTTCCGGGTGGCTACCGTGGATGCCAACCGCATCGCCGTCGAATACAAGTTAGGCTCGCCCACGGCGCCCATCGTGAACACGGCAATTCTGGGAGCTTTCTCCAGGATCACCGGCATGGTCTCGATGGATTCGGTCATTGAAGCCATGAAAGAGTTTGTACCCTCGAACAAGGCCGGCAATGCCGCCGCCATAAAAGAGGCCTATGAAAGGGCGAAAGCCTGAAAATGGTTCGGAGTTCGCAGTAAAAGAGTATCAGTTAAGAGTTTTGAAAAAATGGCGGCAACGCCTCTATTTGGGCCTGTGAGCCAGGCCGGAACGCGCCGGAAGCATCGGTTGGGTTTCCCCTTCTCCTCGAGGATAAAAGTCCGTTTCCTCCGGAGGGGGCGGGGGGTATTTTCCCCGCCCCATCCACCGAGAAATCAGCGCCTTATGATTCCAAGCGGGCCGGTCTGGCCCACGGTCCCTGGAATCCCTTGGCCCTGGTGACACACCTTTCTTCAAAGAACTAAAGTGTTACCTAAAAAAAGAAAAAACAAAGAATGGGAAACTCCGAACCCCGAACTCGTTACTGCCTTTAAGGAGCGATTATGCCCGAACAGATTATATTTAAACGCGAAGAAGATATGCCTTATCTGCCCATTACCTTCGGTTCGATGGCCGGGAACAAGACCGGAACCTGGCGATACCTGCGCCCAAAATTTGAAAATAAAATATCTCCTTGCAATGAAGGGTGTCCAGCAGGCCAGGACATTGAAGGGGCGATGGTCCTCATCGGCAAAGGCAAGATACTGCAGGCCTGGGATCTGTTTAAGGAAGAAAATCCCTTCCCTGCGGTCTGCGGGAGAGTCTGCTTCCATCCCTGTGAATCCTCCTGCAACCGGGGGGAATTTGATGAAGCTGTTTCCATCAATGCCTTAGAGCGCTTCATGGCCGATATGGCTTCCCGGCAGGGAAGAAAACCATTAGTGAAACGGGAAAAGCGGAAGGAGAAGGCGGCCATTGTCGGGTCCGGGCCAGCGGGTCTGACCTGCGCCTATCATCTTGCCCGCCTGGGTTATGGGGTAACGGTCTTCGAGGCGCTGCCGGTTCTGGGAGGAATGCTCCGGGTGGGAATTCCCGAGTATCGGCTGCCCAAGAAAGTCCTGGAAGAAGAGATCGATCAGATCCTGGAATTGGGAGTGAAGGCGGAGGTTAAATTCCGCCTGGGAAAAGATTTTGTGATGAACGACCTGAAAGAATACCAGGCCATATTCCTGGCCATGGGAAACCACCAGAGTAAAAGTCTGGGCATCCCCGGCGAAGATACCCAGGGCATAATGAGCGGATTAGAATTTTTAAAAAACGTTAATCTGGGCAAAGCAGTTCCCTTAGGAAAGAAGGTAGCTGTGATCGGGGGCGGGAACACGGCCATCGATGCCGCCCGTTCTGTATTGCGCTTAGGGAGCAAACCATTCATCCTTTACCGAAGGACGCGGGAAGAAATGCCCGCCTTCTTAGGAGAAATTTTGGAGGCCGAAGAAGAAGGCATCGAGATCTCTTATCTGGTTTCGCCGGTGCGCGTGATTTCCGAGAACGGCAAGGTGAGCCGGCTGGAATGCCTGAAGAACCGATTGGGGCCAGCGGATGAGGATGGGCGGCGGAGGCCGGTGGAGATCAAGGGGTCGAATTTTGTTGTGGAAGTGGACCAGGTCATCGCGGCCATCGGCGAGGAGGCGGACCTCTCTCCCTTGCCTAAAAAATTGGGCTTGAAGGAAAGCGCCGTCCTGACCGACGAACGGGGGGCAACCAAGCAGAAAGGGGTTTTTGCCGGGGGCGACATCATCCAGCAGCCACGCACTGTCGTGCATGCCATCGGTTCCGGGAAACGGGCGGCCATCTTTATCGATTGCTTTTTGAAAAAGAAAAAATGGGAGGGCCTCTTCGAGGCCATCCGCATCGGGGAACAGGGGAGCTTATCGGCGAAACGGTATCTGCAGGCGGAAGACGAACGCATCTCCTTAACTTCCAAGACAGTGCGCCTGAAAGACCTGAACCTGGATTATTTCGATTATAAGAAACGCAAAAAAATGCCCAAAGCCCAGGTTGCCAAACGGGTCGGGTCTTTCGAAGAAGTCAATCAAGGCTATGCCGAGGAGACGGCCGTGGCCGAAGCGAAACGTTGTTTCAACTGCGGGGTCTGCAACCTCTGTGATAACTGCTACATCTATTGCCCGGACGTGGCTATCGTAAAACAGGGGGAGGATGAGCCCAACGTGATCGACTATGACCATTGCAAGGGATGCGGGGTCTGTGTGGAGGAGTGCCCGCGGGATGCCATGGTCATGGAGGAGGAAAGAAGATGAAAAAGATTATGGTGGGCAACCATGCTGTTTCCTGGGGAGTGATGCTGGCCCGGGCCGAGGTGATCTCGGCTTATCCCATCACCCCCCAGACGACCATTGTCGAAGAGCTTTCGGTGCTCTGCGCGGATGGAAGGCTGAAGGCAAAATTTATCCCGGTGGAATCGGAGCACTCGGCCATGGCTTGTTGCGTCGGGGCTGCGGCGGCCGGGGTGCGCACTTTCACGGCCACTTCCGGGCAAGGATTGGCTTTGATGCACGAGATGCTCCACTGGGCCAGCGGAGCCCGCCTGCCCATTGTGATGGCCACGGTGAATCGAGCCCTGGGATCTCCCTGGAATATATGGGGCGAGCAGACTGACAGCCTTTCCCAGCGGGATACCGGCTGGCTGCAACTTTACTGCGAAAGCAACCAGGAGGTTCTGGATACGGTGATCCAGGCCTTCAAAATCGCCGAAGAGATCAGCTTGCCGGTCATGCTCAACCTGGATGCCTTCTTCCTATCGCATACCGCAGAGCCGGTGGAGATCCCCGAGCAGAGCCTGGTGGACGGTTTCCTGCCCCCTTATCAACCCGAGTTTCGCCTGGACCCTAAAAACCCACATTCCTTCGGCTGCATGACCCCACCCGAATATTATATGGAGTTCCGGTACAAAATTCAGCAATCCATGCTGCAAGGCAAAGTGGTCGCGCAACAGGCGGATGACGCCTTTGGCCGGGTTTTCGGCAGGAAGTACGGGCTGATTGAACCCTACCGCTGTGAGGGAGCGGATTTGATTCTAATAACCTCCGGGGCCATTGCCAGCACGGCCCGCGTAGTTGTGGATAATCTGCGGGAGAAAGGGCGCAAAGTGGGCATGGTGAAAATACGCCTCTTCCGTCCTTTTCCTAAAGAAGAGCTGTTGGAAATTCTCTGCCGGGTGGAGAAGGTGGCGGTTGTGGACCGGAACGTTTCCTTCGGAGTGGGGGGAATTTTTGCCCATGAGATGCGCGCGGCCCTGTGCAACGAAAAAGTCCGGCCGGCGATTTTTAGCTACATCGCCGGTTTGGGCGGGAGGGATGTGACTCCGCAGGTGTTGAATGATGTGATTTATCAGACCTATAAACGGCAAGAACCGGAGGCGCAGAGCGTCTGGGTAGGGATGAGAAGTTAAAAATGTAAAATGCCAAAACTTCCCTCTCCCCTTGCGGGAGAGGGGCGGGGTGAGGGGGATTAAAGTCAAGGGGGGAAAAAGTTGGGTCTCCGGGTGAGAATTGTTAAATGATTCAATTTTTGTAACACTTTAGCCCTTTGAAAAGAGGTGGGGCGTAAGGTCAGAGGGAATCCATGGTCCGGGGGCCTGGGCGGCCCGCTTGGAATCATAAGGCGCTGATTTCTTCGCGGGTGGGGCGGGGAAAACGCCCCCCGCCTCCTCCGGCGGAAACGAGCGGGGTTCTTCGAGGCCAAGCGGAAACCCGGCCGATGCTTCCGGCGCGTTCCACCCAGACCCCCGGACCTCAACAAAGGTGGTAAAACCACTTTTTCAAACCGCTAAGTTGATACCATTTTTTCAGTTGGGAGTTCCAAATTTCGCGTTGCGTGTTGGGTAATATCGCCTAACGCCTCGCGCCTTACGACTTACGGGCATTGGTCAATGCAAGGGAGTTTGCTATGTACGAACAAAGCGAATTGATGTATGCGGGCCACCAGGCCTGCGCGGGGTGCGGGGCGACGATGTCCATGCGCTATGCCTTAAAAGCCCTGGGAGAAAAAACAATCCTGGTCATACCGGCTTGCTGCTGGTCGGTCCTCGCCGGACCTTTTCCTTACAGTGCTTTGCAAGTGCCCGTGATTCATACGGCCTTTGAAACAGGAGCCTCCACCGCCTCAGGTATCAAGGCCGGTCTGGAAATGCGCGGGGATACAGAGACCACTGTAGCGGCCTGGGTGGGGGACGGCGGAACCTTTGACATCGGCATCCAGGCCCTTTCGGGCGCAGCCGAGAGGAACGATGACTTCATCTACTTTTGCTACGACAATGAAGCCTACATGAACACAGGCATCCAGAGGAGTTCAGCCACACCCTTCGGAACCTGGACGACCACTACCCCGGCCAACCATCCCAAAGGACAACCCAAAAAGAACATTATGGAAATTATGGCTGCCCACCGCATCCCTTACGCGGCCACCTGTTCCGTGGCCTTTCCCGAAGACCTGATGCGTAAAGTCAGCAAGGCCAAAGCCATCCGCGGAACCAGGTTCATCCATATTTATTCCCCCTGCCCAACCGGCTGGAAGGCGCCTTCTTCCCTTTCAGTGAAAATAGCCCGCCTGGCCGTACACACCAAGATTTTTCCGCTCTATGAAGTGGAAAGGGGGGAAAGATACAATATAAATGTTGACCCGAAAAATCTGCCGGTGGATGAATACCTGCGCCTGCAGGGCCGGTTCGCTCACCTGACGGACGACGAAGTGCACACCACTCAGGAAACCGTGGACCGGGAGTGGGCGCGGCTGGTCAAAAAAGCCTTGGATTAAACCCCTTCCCCCAACCTTCTCCACCACCTGGGGGAGAGAAGGTGTGAAACATTTGAAATATTTCCCCTCACCCTACCCTCTCCCGCGAGGGGAGAGGGTAAACATTTTGAAATAAAAAAGAAATTTCCTCCCTCTTGATAGGGGAGGGGAGGATGGGGGTGAGGGGAAGTCAAATGGCGGTAAAAAAATTAATGCGTTTGTATTAACTTTCAGATAGAATTTGTTTACGATCTTCTTGAATCCATCACTGACTAAAATCCTTTAATCCAGAGGCTGTCGTATGGCCCAGAGAAAATGAAACCCCATTTCTTGAAAGAGAGGTGGGGTTTTTGTTTTGGAGCGGGGTTGTTCAGTTATTTTGAGTAAGGAAAATTTACTGCCTATTTTAGGAGAAAAATGAAATGCAAGATGAAAATAAAACAAAAGAGCAGCTCATTCAAGAATTGGCAGCCATGCGCCGACAACTTGGTGAAATGGAAAAATTAGAAAATGAACCCAAAAAGGCAGAGGAGAGGCTGCGGAAAAGCGAAGAGTATTTTAGGGCGATCACCGAAAACTCTTCAGATATCATTTTTATAGAGGATAAAAAAGGAACTATAACTTATGTGAGTCCATCTATTGGTCATCTTCTTGGATATAAGCCAGAAGAGTTAATTGGCAAGACCGCTCTTGATCTCATTATGCCGGACGATCATCCGCGAGCTATTTATGATTTTAGCAAGGCGATACGAACAAAAGAAATCGTTATCCCAAATGCTTTCCGCGTCAGACATAAAGACGGCTCGGAGCGCATTTTAGAGGGGGTAGGTAAGAATCTTTTAGATAATCCCGCAGTTGAAGGCTTTGTTATGAATGTCCGGGATGTCACCGAACGCAGACGGGTGGATGAGGTCCTGCGAACGAGTGAAGAAGAGGCGAGAAGGCTGAGCAAAGAGGCGGCAGTCATAGCTGAGATTGGGCGAATTATCAGCTCTACTTTGAACATCGATGAGGTGTACGAACGTTTTGCCGCGGAAGCCCAAAAGGTAATCCCTTTTGATCGGATTGCAATCAATACTATTAATCCTGAAGACTCTACCGTTATCGTCTCTTATACTGCGGGGGATGATCTTATAGCATTCAGGCCCGGAAATGTATATCCTTTAGCAGATTCTATGGCCGAAGTGGTTAAACGCACAAAGTCAAGTTTCCTAATTGATGTAGTTGACGAAGAAGCAATAGGAAAACAATTTCCTGTTCTTTTGCCCACTATTCAGGCTGGGTTTCGCTCGCTGATGGCTGTCCCTTTGTTATCGAAAGAAGAAGTTATTGGAACCCTGAACTTCCGAACCAAGAAACCAAAGGTTTATTCAGAGGAAATTAAGAGGCTGGCCGAAAGAGTTGCTACTCAGATTGCCGGGGCCATCGCCAACGCCCAGCTTTTCGCTGAACGCAAACAGGCCGAGGAAGCAGCGCGAAGAAGCGAGGAGGAGGCGAAAAGGCTGGCGCAAGAGAATGCGGTCATGGCCGAGATCGGGCGAATCGTCGGCTCAACCCTCGACATCGAAGAGGTATATGAGCATTTTGCGGAGGAGATGCATAAACTCATTTCCTTCGATCGGGTTGCGGTGAACATCATTGATCCGAAAAGCTATACGTTCAACATTCCCTACGTCTCAGGGGCGCAAGTTACCAACCGCCAGACGGGAGAAGTTATTCCCTTAGCCGGCACCGGCACGGAAGAAATCTTGCGAACTCGGACAAGCATACTTATCCATGAAGAAAACCGAGAGGCGATTGTAAGCCGGTGCCCGGGTCTGGTACCCATTATCAAGGCCGGCTTTCAATCGATCATGATGGTCCCTTTGATTTCGGAAAATGAAGTGATCGGTGTTCTAAACATTCAATCGACCCAAGCGGATGCCTATACGGAGAGCGATTTAAGGCTTGCCGAAAGGATTAGCTCACAGATTGCCGGCGCCATTGCCAATGCTAAGCTTTTTGTCGAAATCAAGAGGGCGGAGGAAGAACGAGAGAAATTGGGTTGTGATCTTCAAAATGCCCTTTCCCAGGTGAAGAAATTAAGCGGCTTTTTACCGATCTGCGCTTCCTGCAAGAAAATCAGGGATGATAAAGGGTACTGGAACCAGGTCGAGGTCTATATTCGAGATCATTCCGAAGCGGAATTTAGTCACGGCATTTGCCCGGATTGTAAGAAGAAACTTTATGGCGATTTTTTAAAAGAGGAGGATATTTCAGGGAATCAATAACCCAAATCATCCGCGAAAATAGGTTTGGAATTGAAAACTGCTCAAAAAAACTTTTCATGCTTCTAAAAATGTGCTAATAAAACAAGTTAGTTCCCATCCGGAAACCCAGCTTTTCCCCTCCCCCTGGATAGGGGAGGGACAGGGTGGGGGTGATAATGGCACCGAATTTCAATACTTTCCATTTTTATCCCCCTCACCCCGCCCCTCTCCCGAAAGGGGAGAGGGAGTTTCCGGATGAAAACAAGTTAGTTAAAAAAAGAGGTGTGAAGATGGAAGAGAATAAATTAAAACCACGCACTGGGGTGGCTAGGATTGAGGAAAGAAGGCATCCGAGATTTTTATTGAATTTGCCTATTGAATATTATCGAGTCAACTCGGATGTCAACCAATCCGGTTATACGCTCAACGCCAGCGAGGGCGGATTAATGGTGAACCTTCCTGAAAAATTGGAAGTTGGCCAGCTTTTGAAAATGAAGCTTTTTTTCTCTTTCGGGCCTGAAATAAATTCTATTGAAATCCTTTCCCAGGTGGCTTGGACTGATCATGCGGGAGGTGAAGAGGGGTACCGATCCGGAGTGAAATTTGTGGAAATCCCCCCGGAAGATCTTAATCGATTGATAAACTTTTTGCAAAATCTTTCCAAATAAACAGTTGATGATCTCGTAAAAAGTCGTCACTCCGGCCTGCCTGTGCCTGGCAGACAGGTGAAAACCGGAGTCCAGAGAACTTATAACTATTTGAAAGGACTGGATTCCGGCTTTCGCCGGAATGACAGAAAGACGCATTTTCGGACTTTTTACGAAACCATAAACAGTTAATTTAATGGCCATCAAGTCCTGGAGGCAAAGAATGGATCGCCTTAAATCCCCAAAAAGGAAAATGAGTGGAAGGGTTAAAGAAAAAGATATTAAAAGGGAAGGCGGAATCAGCCCTGATTTGGAAATGCTCCACGGTATAAATGCGGTTGATCAAGCGCAGGAGGCACTGCGGGATAGCGAATTAAAGTTCCGGACATTATTTGAGAATGCCAACGACGCCATTTTTTTGATGGAGGAGGACCGGTTTATTGACTGTAACCGAAAAACTCTGGAAATGTTCGGGTGTACAAGGGAACAAATCATTGGCCAGCCCCCCTATAAATTTTCACCGGCGAAACAACCGGATGGGCAGGATTCCACGAAAAAGGCCATTTCCAAGATTAAAGCCGCCCTAAATGGCGAACCGCAATTTTTTGAATGGAAACACTGCCGCTATGACGGCACTCCTTTTGATGCGGAGGTGAGCCTGCAGTTTATAGATTTATCGGGGAAAAGATTCCTTCAGGCCATGGTGCGAAATGTGAGTGAGCGGAAGAGAGCGGAGGAATCGTTGCAGGAGAGCGAAGAAAAATACCGCACCCTTTTCGAGCAGTCCGGAGACGCCATCTACATTTCTACCAGGAGCGGAAAGTTCATTGATGTTAATCGATCCATGGTAAACCTTTTTGGTTATACAAGAGAGGAGATGTTGGAACTCGACATCTCAATGGTCTATGTTGATGACGAAGGCCGGCGAAAGTTTCAGCAGAAGATTGAGCAAGAGGGAGCTTTGAAAGATTATGAGGTAAAGTTTCGAAAAAAGGACGGGCAGGAGATAGATTGCTGGCTCACGGCGACGGTGAGGTATGCCAAAGATGGGAGTATTTTGGGATATCAGGGTATTGTTCATGACATTACCGAACATAAGCAGGCAGAAGAAGCGTTGCGCAAGAGTGAAGAGGAGGCAAGACGGCTGGCCCAAGAGAATGCAGCCATAGCGGAGATCGGACGAATCGTCAGCTCAACGCTTGACATTGAGGAAGCGTATGAGCGATTCGCCGAGGAAGTTAGGAATATTATCTCCTTTGATGAGATTACGGTTGGGATCATTAGCCATGAGGATAATACTATCAATTTTCGCTACAGCAAGGGAATCGATGTTCCCGGCCGCAGATTGGGAGATACGATGCCGTTGACGGCCGGGACGATAACAGCGGAAATACTCCGGACGCGTTCAAGCCTACTCGTTCAGGGGAAAAGCCCAGCAGAGGTTACCGATAAATTTCCGGGTCTCACACCCTTTATTCAAGTTGGTTTACAGTCCTTCTTACTCGTTCCCCTTTTCTCGAGAGATCAGGTTATCGGGGTCCTTGGTTTCTCATCAAAAAAGCCTAATGCTTATTCGGATAAAGACTTAAGACTTGGCGAAAGCATCGGGTTCCAGATTTCCGGGGCCATTGCCAATGCCCAACTTTTCTCAGAGGGCAAGCAGGCAGAGGAAGCTTTGCGCAAGAGTGAGAAGGAGGCAAGACGGCTGGCCCAGGAAAATGCGGTCATGGCCGAGATCGGGCGAATTGTCAGTGCTACGCTCGACATCGAGGAGGTTTATGAGCGGTTTGCCGAAGAAATGAAAAAACTCGTCAATTTAGACCGGATTGCCATAAACACAATTGATACGGAGAGCCGGACTTTTAAAATTTCTTATGTTTGGGGTCCTCAAGTGTCTGGCCGCAGGGTAGGGGATGTCATCCCCCTGGCGGGCACTGGCACGGAAAAAATCTTTAACACAGGCTTAAGCTTGCTGATTCACGATGAAAATTGGGAAGAAATACTAAGACAATTTCCGGGGCTAATACCCATTTACGATAGCGGATTCCGATCAATGATAATGGCCCCATTAATTTCGAAAAATGACGTGATCGGAGTTCTGAATATCCAGTCAATTAAAGCGAATGCTTACTCAGAGGCAGATCTGAAAATTGCCGAAAGGGTGGGCAACGAGATTGCTGGCGCCATTTTCAATGCTCAACTTTTTGCCGGACATAAAAGATCTGAGGAGGCTCTGCGGGAATCAGAGGAACGATATCGAACCATTCTGGAGAGCATTGAGGATGGCTACTACGAGGTGGACATCGCCGGTAACTTTACATTCTTCAATGATTCGTTGTGCCGAATATTGGGATATTCGAAAGAGGAAATGATGGGCATGAATAATCGGCAGTACGCCGACCCGGAAAATGCCAAAAAATTGTACCAAATCTTCAACAGAGTTTATCGAACAGGACAATCTACCAGGATATCCGATTGGGAGATTATAAGAAAAGATGGAGCGAAAAGATACAATGAGGCGTCTGTATCATTGATAAAAGATTCCTCGGGTAACCGAATGGGGTTCCGGGGCATTGTCCGCGACATCACCGAGCGCAGTCAGGCAGAGGAGGAGATGAAGGCTCTCCAGGAGCAGTTACGCCAGTCCCAGAAGATTGAGGCCATCGGTCAGTTGGCCGGGGGTATAGCTCATGACTTCAACAATGCCCTAACCCTCATCAAAACTTCCGCTCAACTTGCCCTATTAGAACTCAAAGAAGGGGACCCCCTGAGACAAACGTTCGAAATAATCGATAAAGCCACCCAGCAGTCAGCAAACCTTACCCGCCAGTTATTGGCCTTCAGCCGCCGTCAGATCATGGAGATGAAGGTGATTGAATTGAATAATCTTTTGAGAGATATGGAAAAGATGTTCCACCGACTGATTGGAGAGGACATCGAGCTGGTTAGTGTGTTGGCTGAGGATTTGGGGAGGGTGAAGGTAGATCCCGGGCAGATGGAGCAGGTGATTCTTAATTTGGTGATAAATTCCCGGGATGCCATGCCCAGAGGGGGAAAGCTTACCATTGAGACGGCCAATGTGGAGATAGATGAAAAGTATGTGCATAATCATGTGGGGGCGAAGCCGGGTAGGTATGTGCGGGTTTCGGTAAGTGATACAGGCGTGGGGATGACCCCGGAGGTTAAGGGGAGAATCTTTGAGCCTTTTTTTACAACCAAGGAAAAGGGGATGGGGACGGGGTTGGGGTTATCGACGGTTTACGGGATCGTGAAACAGAGCGGCGGGAATGTTTGGGTTTATAGTGAGTTGGGGAAAGGGGCGACCTTTAAGGTTTATCTTCCCCGAGTGGATGAGCCGCTGGAGGAGGAGACGGAGAAGCAAATAAAAAGGGAGCTTCCTCGTGGCGGGGAGACGGTTTTAGTGGCGGAGGATGAGGGGGATGTGCGGAGTTTGGTGGTGCAGATATTGAAGAGGCAGGGGTATAAGGTTTTGGAGGCGTCCAATGGGGAGGAGGCGCTAATTCTCTGTGAGAAGCATCAGGGGATGGTTCATTTGTTGGTGACGGATGTGGTGATGCCGGTGATGAGTGGGCGGGAGTTGAAAGAGCGTTTATTGCTTTTGCATCCGGAGGCGAAGGTTTTGTATATGTCGGGTTATACGGATGATGCGGTCGTGCGTCATGGGGTATTGGAAGAGGGGGTTAATTTTCTCCAGAAACCTTTTTCAATGGAGAAATTGGTAGATAAAGTCAGGGAGGTGTTGGATAAAAATAGGTGAATGGCAAAGGGCAAAAGGCGCACGGCGCAGGGGGTAAAAAATAAAAAAGACGAAAGGTGCAAGGCAAAGGGCGTAAGGGGCGAGGCGAGATACGCTATGCGCTGTGCGCCATACTCTCGGCGTTTTTAAATCGGCTGGAGCGGTACAGGGCGGAAAAAGCTTTAATAGTTTTTTCGGGGGAGGAGAAAACAGGGACGTATTGCTCTTCCAGCCACTCAAGCACTTCTGACCTTCCGGAAGGAGTTCCGGCGAGCCAGAGGGCGATTGGTTTCCCGGCCTTGAGGGATTGAGGAAATATTTGAAAAAACTCCCGGGGTATGCTCGTCGCCCGTGGAGGGAGCTGCACGGCTATCGCGTCCACATTTGGATCTGCCACAATCGATTCCAGAAGGGTAATGTAAACTTTTCGGGGGTCATGAAACTGCAGGGAAACACCCAGGTCAAAGGGATTGCCAGAAATCTCCCAGGGAGGGAAAATGGGTTTCAGCTTTATTCTCGTCTCCGCTTGCAATGGGGTTACAGAAAAACCTTCCTGGTGGAAAAGGTCTGTAGCAATCACCGCTTCTCCGCCCGGAAGCGTAGCAATGGCCAGGCGATTTCCTTTCAAAAAGAGTGAGCCAAAACGCTCCAAGCCCCGGGCCAGATCGAAAAACTCCTCGATATTCTGGGCGCGGATGGCCCCGCACTGCCTCAACGCCGCGTCAAAAATGATGTCATTCCCCTGGACGATGACCCCGGTATGTGAAGCTGCCGCCTTGGCCCCGGCTTCGGTGCGCCCGGATTTGAGGACAATGACATGCTTGCGCCGGGAAATCTCCCTAATGAGCCCTAAAAACTCCCTTCCGTTTCCCTCAACGCTTTCCAGATGAATGCCGATGACCCGGGTCTCAGGATCCTCCGCCAGGTAACGAAGAGCGTCCACCTCATTGACATCCATTTTATTGCCCAGGTCGATGAGTTTATTGAGGTGGAGATTGAAGTCTGAAAAGAGCCAGTCAATCCTCGGTTCATAAAGACCGGATTGGAAGATCAAAGAAAGACCGCCGGGCTTTATCTTTTCGATAGGATGGAAGCTGATGGCCAAGTTTATTGGGGCGTTGATCGGGCTCAAGGCGTTAGGGCCGATAGCCCTGACGCCATTTTCTCTGAGGAGGTTGGCCATTTCCATCTGAACCTTCCGGCCTTCTTCTCCGGTCTCGGAAAAACCACCGGCCACGATGATAACTCTTTTGATTCCTTTTTTATGGCAATCCCTAAGAAGGCTGAGGGTCAGGGTGTAAGGGACCGCCACCACGGCAAGATCAACAGGACCATCTATATCCTTCAGGGATGGATAGGTTTTCAATCCCAGAATCTCATCCGCTTCCGGATTGACCGGATAAATCTTACCCCGGAAACCAAGATTCACCAGATTGGCCACAAGATGGTAATTAGCCCGAAAAGGATTCCGCGAAGCCCCTACTATGGCCACGCTATCAGGATAGAGAAATTTATGTAGAAAATGGTCATTTAAATTTTCCATACCGTTGTTTCCCCTTTTAGCTATTGCGCTTGCCGCCTTCCGATTTTAAGCTTTTACTTTGAGCCATGAGCTATTTTCCCTTACGCCTTGCCCCTTATGGCTTTTTTCTTTGCGTCTTCAACCTACTAAATTTGACGATAAAATGCAAGTTTTCGCCTTTAAAAATGCTGGCAATGATTCTCATAAAATTTTTTTCTTCCTTTGCCAAAATGGGGTGGAGATGGGTTTTTAAGCCGCATGGGGCGGATCAGAACGCTGAATTGTTAGCGTAATAACATCTTCTTTTTGCCTTTCACCATTGATGGTTTCGTAAAAAGTCCATCTGTCCTGCTCCGAGCAGGATTGCGCTTCACCTTCGTCGTTGCGGCGTGTCTTGTAAGTACGCCTCCCTCCTCAGTCCCGCTATGAGCGGGATTGCGCGCTTTGTCCCGCCTCGGCGGGAGAGCTTTTTACGAAACCATAGTTATGACTGCTTTTTACGAGATCATCACCATTGTGTGGAGATGATCGGAAATATTTTTAGGAAGGGGCGGGAAAGGATTTAAGTTGAGTTTCAATATTCTTGTGGTATTCTAAGAAAAGATTTTAAGCGAGAGGTAATGTTTTTATGGCAGAAATTGAGAGTGAAGAAGAAGTTAGCTTTGCCGAACTTTTTGAAAGCAGCAACCAGAGTCCGAGTAGAGGATTCGCTCCCGGAAGCACCGTTTCCGGGATTGTGGTGAAAGTCGGCAAGGAGACGGTCTTCGTTGATTTGGGGGGCAAAAGCGAGGGCTTTGCGGACATAGAAGAATTCCGGGACAAAGACGGAAACCTGAATGTTAAAGAAGGAGATCGGGTTAACCTGAGGGTGGCCTCTCTTCGGGGAGGAATTCATCTCAGCAAGGCGATGAAGGTTCATGGAGCCGAGGCTGTGATTTTGCTGCGCGAGGCGCAGCAAAATCAAATGCCGGTGGAGGGAAGGGTGGCGGCTGTGAACAAAGGGGGGTTTGAAGTAGAAATTTCCGGGATGAGGGCTTTTTGTCCGCTTAGCCAGATTGGCCTGCAATATTGCGAAAAACCCGAAGAGCATGTCGGAGCCAGGTACCAGTTCCGCATCATAGAAATGAAGGAGAAGGGGAAAAATATTATCGTGTCCCGGCGCGTCCTCCTTCAGGAAGAACAAGAGAAGAAGGCCCAAGAGACAATGGCCTTACTCAAACCCGACCTGGATATTGAGGGTCAGGTTACCAGAGTTACCGATTTCGGCGCCTTTGTGGACATCGGCGGAGTCGAAGGAATGGTGCATGTATCTGAGCTAACCCGCGCTAGGGTCAAACATCCTTCCGAGATCCTTGCCCCGGGCCAGGTGGTCAGGGTTAAGATTCTGAAGATTGAGCCGGAAAAGAATGGCCGCCAGAAGATTGCCCTTTCGATGAAGGCTTTGGAGCCTGAAGCCTGGGATAAGGGTTTTACGTTCAAGGAAGGGGAGGTGATTTCCGGAACAGTCTCGCGCCTTACTGATTATGGAGCTTTTGTGGAAGTGGCCCCGGGTCTGGACGGCCTGGTTCATGTCTCCGAAATAAGCTATCAGCGAGTTCGCCATCCGAGCAGGCTTCTTAAAGAAGGAGACCGGGTGGATGTGCTGGTCCTGAAAATAGACGAGGAAAAACGCCGGATATCCCTTTCCATCAAAGATGCGGCCATAAAGCAACAGATGGCCGGGCAGGAAGGGGAAGTGCGTCTCGAAGTCGGCCAGGTCCTCAAGGGGATCGTAGAGGATCAAAAGCCCTATGGCCTTTTTATAAAGCTTCCACAGCTCGGAATGGAGGTAAGGGGGCTGCTTCCCATGGAGGAGTTAATTCACTCTGACAAAGGGGACGTGAAAAGGAGGCTCCCCAAAGGGAAAGAGATTCAGGTGGAAATCGTGGCCATAGATGAAAAAGGGCGCATCCAGCTTTCCCAGAAGGTTATGAAGGAAAAGGAAGACCGGCAAGAATTCCAGAAGTTTCTCACAAAAGAAGAGAAGGTCGAGAAGCTCGGCACCCTGGGGGAGATATTCCAGAAGTTGAAGAAATAGTAACACTTTAGCTCTTTGAAAAAAGGTGTGTTGTAAAGGCCAAGGGATTCCAGGGGCCGGGGGCCAGAGCGGAACGCTTGGAATCATAAGGCGCTTATATCTCCGCATATGGGGCGGGCAAGAACCCCCGCCTCCTCCGGAGGAAAAGATCTTCTGTCCTCGTGGCCAAGCGAAACCCCAACCGATGCTTCCGGCGCGTTCCGCTCTACCCCCCGGCCCTCAACAAAGGCTTTTATACCATTTTTTCAAATTGCTAAACTGTTACAAGAAATAAAAAATGCCGACTGGAAGGCTTCGGGCGGGTTCTTTAATCCTGCTTAAGAAGATTTGCAATGGTTTTTAAGAATGAACCCATAACCCTTCATGATTAATGTATTCATCATCATTGGCGGTTGCCTTTTGCTGGTTGGTCTTCTTTATCATGAAAAAAAGAAGAAGGAAAAATCCCTTTTAATCAACAAAACGATCCTTTCCTCCCTTTTTGTTGTTATTGCGCTTCTCCAGCCCCACCCGGTTCAAACCTATTTTTATTACCTTCTGATTGGCCTGGTATTATGCCTGATTGGCGATGTTTGTCTGGCTCTGCCCGGGGAAAAAACTTTCAAAATGGGCCTGGTAGCGTTTTTGCTGGGACATGTTTTTTATATTTTTGGTTTTGCGGTTCTTACAGCACTCCCGCAATGGATTTCACCGGGAGCCCTGGTCATTTTGGGCATCAGCTTATTTATTTTTATCTGGCTTCGCCCATATTTAAAAAGCATGCTTTTGCCCGTGATGGTTTATATGCTTGTTATCACGGCAATGGTTTTCGGAGCCTGGGCGGTATTCTGGAAATCCGCCGTTCCCTTCACCGGAAGGGCGCTCATCCTGGCGGGCGCTTTGAGTTTTTACTTTTCAGACATATTTGTGGCCCGGGATAGATTTATCAAAGAGGAATATACCAATCGGTTCATGGGATTGCCGTTATATTATTTAGGGCAATTTTCCCTGGCCTTTTCAGTGGGACTTTTGAAGTGAGTGAGGAATAATTTTGTGGGTCATCTCCAAATTAATACGAGCGTAATAAATATCTTTATAAGTCATTGCGAGCCCAAGGGGCGCGGCAATCTCATTCTTCATGAGATTGCTTCGTCGTTCCACTCCTCGCAATGACAGGTTATTTAATGCGTCGGTATTAGTTGAGGGCCAAAGAGCTGGCATATTTAAAATGGACAGTGCTTTCAGGGGCCCGGAAGGAAAGTCATATTGCTTGCAATCATGAGGCACATGCCTCTCCTAAACTTTGGCGGGGGAGGCTGCAATTTCTTCGAAGCTTTGTTTCCCCGCCCCCGCTGCGCTTTGCGGAAGGGAAGCTCTGGGTTTATGAAAAGTGGATATCCCGCCGATGCTTGCGGCGCAATCTGCCTTTCCTTCCGGGCCCTTGGCAGGCCTTCATTAAAAATTTGATCAACTAATTTGGAGATGAACCAATTTTGATGATCTCGTAAAAAGTCGTCACTCCGGCCTGCCTGTGCCTGGCAGACAGGTGTAAACCGGAGTCCAGAGGTTTGATAACTACTTTAAATAGCTGGATTCCGGCTGGAGTTTACCCCGTACTTGATACGGGGCCGGAATGACGGGGAAAGGGACTTTTGGACTTTTCACCAAGCCATCAATTTTGTTAAAACCGGGGACGGGCCCGCACTTTCCGCGGAGCAGCCAGCCAGATGGCCAGGCAGGCCACGGCAAAGAGAATAATGGCCACGATGAAAGCTAAGTGATAATTCCCGGTAAGCTCGAAAAGCCATCCCCCCAGCCACGGTCCTATAGCCCCCCCGAAAGCGAACCCAACCCAGATGGCCCCGATGGTAAAGCCCACCCTGGGTCCTTGAAAAATATCCGTTACGGAAGCTGCGATGGTAGGGGCGCAGAGACCGTTGGACACGCCCATGCTTATGGCATAGTAATAGAGCATCCAGGGGCGGGAGGCGTCATGAATCATGGTCAGAACGATGATGCCGGAAATTCCGATCACCGAACCGATGGTTATGGTAATTTCCCGTCCGATCCGGTCAGAGATCAGGCTGGCCAGGGATCCAACTGCAAACATAATTCCGGATAAGGACAAGACAAAAGAAGCAAAAATTTTGGAGTAACCGACATCGATGGCAAAAGCAACCTGATGGGCCACTAAAATGTGCTGCATGATTCCCCACATGGAAAAGGTGGTCAGGGCCAGCAGCCAGAAGCGGCTGGTTTTGATGGCTTTGGCAAAAGTCCAATCCACCGCCGCCCATTCGTGGTCCATAATCTTAAGGTCGCTTTTTAACGGAGCGGAAAAACTTTCTTGCCCTCCGGCCAGGCCATCGCGGAAGAGGCCTTTATCTCGAGGGTGGTAGCGCACGATGAGAATAACCAGAGGGATCATCACTCCGCCGAGGATGAAACCTTCAATTAAGAAAGTATTGCGCCATCCGCTGCGCTCGATCAGCCAGGCGATCACCGGATAAAAGGCAAAAGCCCCTCCGGAGCCAGCAAAGATGAGGGAGAAGGCCAGGCCCCGCTTTTTTTCGAACCAATTCCGGATGACTGTGGTAAAGGGAACCGATCCCATGAGGCAGAGGCCCGTTCCGGCGAGCAGCCCGAAACTGATCCAAAAGTGCCAGAATTCATTTCCAAAGCAGGATAGGATTAAACCGAGGGATAACAAGACGGCTCCAAGCACCATTGTTCTCCGGGGGCCGGTGCGATCGACCAGATAGCCGGTCAGGGGAGCGGTAAAGCCATAAACGAGGATATGAACGGAGAGCATGGTGGCCGTGAGATCCCTTGGCCATTTGAACTCTTCCAGGAGGGAGGGAAAAATAACCGAGAAGGAATAGCGCGCTCCATAACCCAGGGCATAGGCAATCGTACCGACGAAAGCAATGTACCAGCCGTAGAAGATCGCATAGTCTTTTTTTTTATTAGCCATAACTCCCAACAAAAAATGAAAAATTATTTACCGCAAAGAACGCCGAGAACGCAGAGAAATAAAAATAAAAGGTCATTCCTCATCATAAATTTATTGTATAGGAATTTGCTTTTTTATCCCCCTCCCCCCAACCCCCTCCCGCCAGGGGAGGGGAGATACTGGGGGATCCAAAATTCCCTCCCCCTGGATGGGAGAGGGTTAGGGTGGGGGTGTTAATAACTTGATTGTATAGGAAATTCCTTTTGTCAACTTTAGTATAGCCTTAAGCTGGATCACTTTAGGCAATGAACATGAAATGGTCAATAGTCAATTATCAATGTTCAATGTTCAATGATCATTGCTAATTGATAACTTGATTGTATAGGGAGCTTCTTGCAAAAGTCCGTAATTTACCCTTCGACAGGCTCAGGGTGAACGGGCTTAGGTTGAAATTATTTAGTTTTTCCGTTCGTGGTGAGCCCTTCGACGCACCGTTCGCCCTGAGGTTCTCGAAGGGTGAACGGTTCGCTCAGGACAAGCTTGTCGAACCACAAAAAATACTTTTGCAAGAGGCTCTAGGAATTTCCTTTTTTCGTAACACTTTAGCCCTTTGAAAAGAGGTGGGGAGTAAGGTCAGAGGGAATCCATGGTCCGGGGGCCTGGGCGGCCCGCTTGGAATCATAAGGCGCTGATTTCTTCGCGGGTGGGGCGGGGAAAACGCCCCCCGCCTCCTCCGGCGGAAACGACCGTGGTTCTTCGTGGCCAAGCGGAAACCCGGCCGATGATTCCGGCGCGTTCCACCCAGACCCCCGGACCTCAACAAAGGTGGTAAAACCACTTTTCCAAACCGCTAAATTGATACATTTTTTCAACTTTGGTGTAGCCTTAAGCTGGATCACTTTAGACGCTTGACATATTCTTTACTTTTTCTTAATCATGGTTTTAAAAACTCTGTGAGCTCTGTTTTCTCTGTGGCTATTTTAATTTTATTGTATCTTTAAATAAGCAGTAACACAAAATAAAAAACCAGATAAATAAAATGATCTTGTAAAAAGTCGCGAAAGGGTCATTGCGAGCCACGCCATGGGCGTGACGAAGCAATCTCGTTTTTATAAGTGCCCGAAAATACAAGATTGCTTCGTCGTCCCGCAATTGCGGAACTCCTCGCAATGACAGGAACCGGACTTTTTACGAGATTATCAAATAAGAGTTGGCGGGGAAAAATTTAAATTGGATTTTATGCGGCTTCTGGTATATTGCGGATTGTGATTGCCCGGTTATCCACACCTGAAAAAAGTTGGAAAGGAAAAAAGTTTGTCCGAATGGCCTAAAATCCGCCCCTCCGGGGACAGAGGGATTTTGGTGGAGTTCGAAAACCGGATCGACCCTGAGGTCAACCGGTCAGTGCGCTCCTTTGCTCTAATCATCGAATCCGAGAATCTTCCCGGCATCAACGAAATTCTTCCAGCTTACCGAACCCTACTAGTGGCCTATGATCCGCTTAAGATCGAATATCAGTCTCTGGTGGAAAAAATAAATTTCTGGATAAAAAAAGCTAAAAGCATAGATCTTCCTCCAGGGCGTATTTTTCGCTTACCCACAGTCTATGGCGGCGCCCATGGGCCTGACCTTAAGATGGTTGCTGAGACCACGCATCTGTCGCAGGAAGAAGTGATTCAGGTTTTTTCAGAAACACGCTTCATGGTTTATTTTATCGGATTTATTTGCGGCCTGGCTTACTTAGGGGGCTTGCCGGAGATCCTGCGGGTGCCTCGCCTGGCAACTCCCCGAACCCTTGTGCCGGCCGGTTCGGTAGGCCTGGCCGGCGGTCAGGCGAATGCCATTACGACGGATCAACCGTCGGGCTTCAACTACATCGGACGGACCTTCGTCAACCTTTATGATCCCCTTCTCTTTCCCCCTGTTCCTTTTTTATCCGGGGACGAAATTCAGTTTATGCCGGTTGCCGAAGAAGAGGCCCTGAGAGGCCGGGGAAAGCAGGCGGTGGATTTTCTATGAGAGCTTTTGAGGTTTTAAACCCGGGCGCCTTCACCACGATTCAGGATCTTGGCCGGCCAGGGTATATGAAATACGGCATACCAGCTTCAGGTATAGCAGACAGGTTTTCGGGGCAAGTGGCCAATTTGCTCGTGGGCAACCCTCCTGGCGCGGCCCTTCTGGAGGTCACCCTTTTCCGGCTTGAGCTTCTCGCTTTGAATGACCTGGTCATCGCCGTGACTGGCGGAAATCTTTCACCTACCGTAAACAGGGATCCTTTGCCCATGTGGCAGGCCTTGCCTATTCAGAAGGGGGATCGGGTTGCTTTCCGGGCGAGGAAGAAGGGTTTTCGGGCTTACCTAACAGTCCAGGGAGGATTTTCCGGTCAGGAGTTTTTAGGGAGCCGTTCTGTTTTTGTCCGCGGCATAATGGGGACTCCCCTGCAGGCTGGTAATATACTTGAATTCGAGGACCCGGAAGGAAAATCAATTCCCCAGGGGAATTTCCCCCAGGAAATGATCCCTTCTTTTTCTATCCTAAATCCCTTGCGGGTCATCCTTGGGCCTCAGGAAGAGCGCTTTTCTCCCAAAGGCATCGAAACGTTCCTTACCTCCGAATACCGGGTCAGTTCTCAATCCGACCGCATGGGCTACCGGCTGGAAGGACTGGCCATCGAGCACTTGCAGGGCGCGGATATCATATCGGAACCCATTTCCCGGGGAGCAATTCAGGTTCCGGGGGATGGGTTGCCCATTATTCTTCTGTGGGATGCCCAGGTATCCGGCGGATATGTCAAGATAGCCAATGTCATAACCGCCGATTTAGACCGCCTGGCTCAGATCATGCCCGGGGAAAGCCTGCGTTTCCAATCGGCGACCTTAGAGGAAGCCCACCTGGCCTGGCGAATGGAGGCTTTACGTTTTGAACGGATAAAAAGCGCAATCGCAGGACATGGTTGAAAGAATCGTTATTCTGCGGCCTGTAGATAATGAGGGCAGGGGCCAGAGCCGCTGCCCCCATAAAGTTGTCTCTCATTTCTTGCGCACGTAGTCCACCCACTTTTGGGCAACCTTGAAGCTATCCCAATAATATTTCACAAACTCCTCGCCCACCATGATCTTGACCGGGTGGGCGGCGCCTTCCAGTTTGTCCATGTGGTCCTTGGTCATCATGGTTTTCTTGAACAAGTCCTGGAGCTTTTTCATGATGGGTTCAGGGATACCTTTTGGACCTGCAATTCCGCGGGTGGAGGCGGAAATGACCGTGGGAAATCCCAGCTCCGCCGTAGTAGGCAGATCGGGATAGAACTTCGACCTCTCTTTATCCATAATGGTCAACATGCGCATTCTTCCCGCTTTCCATTGGGCGAAGTTATCGGCAACTGTGCAGAAGAGGACGTCCACATGTTTCCCCAGCAGGGCGGTGATGGCCGGCGCAGCTCCGTCGAAGTAAACCAGCCGCATCTGGAAGCCGGCTGCTTCGGCCATCTGGAGGTAGCCGATCTCATCGTCCTGGAGGTAACCCACGATTCCGGCGGCTATCTGGCCGGGCCGCTTCTTAGCGTCCTCGATCAGGTCTTTCAGTGTGGCCCAGGGGCTGTCCGGCCGCACCGAAATGGTGGTCGGGTCAAGGGCCTGGCTGATGATGGGCACGATGTCCTCTCCTTTGAAGGTGGCCTTCCGCTCCGGGTCCAGGATCGCCGCGGGCAGGTGCGGCAGGTTAATATACCCCAAGTAATAGCCGTCGGGCTTCTGCCGGGCCAATTCCGTCCACCCGACCTGCCCCCCGGCCCCGGCCTTGTTGACCACAACGATCGGCTTGCCAAGGTCCTTCTCGGCGATGGCCGCTACGATGCGGGCGCCTACGTCTGTGCTCCCGCCGGCCGGGTAGGGCACCTGGAGCGTGATCGGCTTGGTGGGATAATCCTGGGCGAGGGCGCTAACCCCAAAGGCCATGGTTAATCCCGCAATCAGACTAATGATAATTCTTCTTTTCATCTTCTCTCTCCTTTCTTTAGGCTGTTTCAGTTATAGTTTTGTTTTTTCTTTCCCTAATCCTTGCCCGCCCGCTTGCCCAGTAAACGAATAGCCGGACTGATCAGGACGATGGCGGCTACGGCAAGCAGAACGGCCGATATTGGCCGGGTGAAAAGGATGGTTATATCCCCGGCGGACATCTCCAGCGAGGTTCGTAGGGCTCTCTCCATCATCGGCCCGAGAATGAGGGCCAGGATCGTGGGGGCCAGGGGCCAATCCAATTTACGGAAAATATACCCTAATACGCCAAAGCCTATCATGACTCCGACATCGAAGACGCTCTGGTTCATGCTGTAGGCCCCCAGGATGCAGAAAAGGAGGATCCCGGGGTAGAGGAATTGATAGCGGATCTCCAGGAGCTTGGCCCATAAGCCTACCAGGGGAAGATTCAAAATCAGGAGCATCACATTGCCCACATAGAGGCTGGCGATGAGCCCCCAGACCACGTCGGGGCGTTCCTTAAAGAGGAAGGGCCCTGGGGTTAGGCCATGAATGATAAAAGCGCCCATGAGCACGGCCAGGGTCGGAGACCCCGGGATTCCCAGGGAGAGCAGGGGCACCATGGCCGCGTTGGCGTAAGAGTTGTTAGCCGTTTCCGGAGAAGCGACCCCTTCAATTATCCCGGTGCCAAACTTCTCCGGGTGTTTGGAGACCTTTTTTTCGACAACATAAGCGAGAAAAGTAGGGATAATGGCTCCGATCCCCGGGATGAGGCCCAGGAAAAACCCTATGACGGTCCCCCGGCCGATAGCTCCAGCCGAGACCCCCCATTCCTTCCGCTTGGGGAGGAGATCGGTAAACTTCGTCTTAATGACCTCGAGTACGGGCTTCTCCATGCTTAAAAGGATTTCCCCGACCCCGAAGAGACCCATGACCACGGGAATGAAGCCGACGCCGTCGTAAAGCGGCGGAACGCCGAAGGTGAAACGGGGAGCGCCGCGCACTGGATCCATGCCGATCATGGAGAGCATGAGGCCGAAGAAGGTCATAATCAAAGCCGCTAACATAGAGCGACCGGAAAGGCCGGTTACCAGAGAGAGGCCTACCACCAATAAGGCAAAAATCTCGGGCGGGCCGAAACGGAGCGCAAAGGTGGCCAGGGGCAGGGATACGACCATCAACGCCAGGGTGGCAAAAGTCCCCCCAATGAAGGAGCCGATGGCCGCAATGCCCAGGGCCGGGCCGCCTCTCCCTTGCTTGGCCATCTGGTAGCCGTCCAGGCAAGTGATGACCGAGGCGGCTTCACCGGGCACATTCACCAGCACCGAGGTGATCGTTCCCCCGTACATGGCCCCATAGTAAATGGCGGCCAGCATGATAATCCCCCCGAGGGGGTCCAGGCCGAAGGTTATGGGAATGAGAATAGCCGTACCCGCCGCGGGTCCCAGTCCTGGCAGGACGCCAATGAGGGTGCCCAGGACACACCCTATGAAGGCGTACAAGAGATTCAATGGGAGGGTGGCTACCGAAAACCCCAGAATCCAGTATTGCAACGCGTCCAAAATCCCCTCCTTAAATACCGAACATCCCCATGGGCAAAGGCACTTTTAGCCAGTAGTAAAAGACATGAAAAACCCCGAAGCTGCCGGCTACGGCGAATATCAGGGCAACCCACCAGTTGACCCCCCCGAGCCCCAGCGGGAGGAAAATGAGAAACAAGAAAAGGCTGATACGGAAACCCAAAGGATCGAGGAGGGCCAGGCTTCCTAATAATGCGACCAGGATGATAATGATCCGCCACACCCCCTGGCGCTCGGGTAGGAGAGTAGCCGTAAGGTCCACCACACTCTTCCCCCAAGTGGTCTGGAAAAAAAGGGCCAGGGACAGGGCCCCGGTTATGATGCTCATCCATACGGGGAAGAAGGCGGGGCCGGGGCCCAGTCTGTCCTTATAAGGGTATTCAAGAGATAATACCAGCGTAAGAATTGACAAAGCCAGAAAGGCTATGCACATGATTTGCCAGGCTCTTTTCATTCCTGCTTTCCTTAAGGGAGGTCGTTTATTGCCCTATTTCCTTGCATCTTCTTCCAGGGAATACTTTTTATCATTAGAAGAATTATGTCAAGGAAAATTATTCCTCAATCACAATGGCAAAGTCCGGGCATAAAAGCGAGCACATACCGCATTCCTTGCATTTGTCCATCTCTTCGCTCTCCGGAGGGAAATATCCCCGGGAGTTCATCTTCTGCGATTGTTTCAGAACCTTGACCGGGCAGAACTCGATGCAAATCCCGCAGCCTTTGCAATATTTTTCTTCTATATATAGTTTGGGCATGGTGTTTCCAGTCTTCTAAAAAAGTAATTTAATACCGACGCATTAAATAACCTGTCATTGCGAGGAGTGGAACGACGAAGCAATCCCATGAAGAATGAGATTGCTTCGCCCCTTGGGCTCGCAATGACTTGTAAAGATATTTATTATGCTCGTATTAGTTCGTAGTTCGGAGTATAGAGCTTTGTAATGTAATATGGTTCCGAACTCATTACTCCGAACTTTTTTATTCTTTAAATCGATCAATAATCTTCTGGTACGTCTCCAGCCACTCGGGCTGACCCTTGTCCAGGAACTCCCCAATCCAGAATTGGTCTTTTTTTAAAGCCGCTTTTTCTTTCTCCTTGGAAAGACGAACGGCCTGAAACCGATATTTCTTCATCATCTTAACCGGTTCTTCTTTCCAGTGGGTGGGGCATTGGGTCATTACCTCAATGAAGGCCAGTCCTTTCTTACTAATTCCTTTTTCAATGGCCTGAATGCATTGCTGGGGATGGGCTGTGGTCCAGCGGGCCACGTAGCTCGCCCCGGCCGTGATGGCCATTTGACAGAGATCGAAAGCGCTCTCCACATTGCCATATGGGGAGGTGGTAGAAGGGATGCCCCGCATGGTCGTAGGCGAGGATTGGCCTCCGGTCATTCCGTAAAGGTTGTTATTCATACAGAGAATGGTCATGTCCAGGTTGCGGCGGCAGGCTTGTATGAAGTGATTTCCGCCGATGGCCGACAAATCTCCGTCTCCGGTAATGACAATGGCCCTCAATTCCGGCCGGGCCAAAAGGACGCCTGTGGCCACTGCCGGGGCTCTTCCGTGGAGGGACCAGATGGCGTCAAAACCCAGGTACTGGGAGGTCACCCGCGCCGAGCATCCAATGCCCGCGATAAAACAGAAGCGGTCGCGAGGAATTCCGTCTTCCTTGACCAGGTGATCGACGGCGTTCAGAGCGTAATTCAGCGCCTGGCCCACACCACATCCGGGACAGAATATGGTGGGGAACCGGTCCCCGCAGGCGCCGGTTTCTTTTAGATATTTCAACATGGGATGTTTCATGCGCACCTCTAAAAAAAAGTTCGGAGTAATTTAATACCGACGCATTAAATAACCTGTCATTGCGAGGAGTGGAACGACGAAGCAATCCCATGAAGAATGAGATTGCCGCGCCCCTTGGGCTCGCAATGACTTGTAAAGACATTTATTACGCTCGTATTAGTTCGTAGTTCGGAGTATTTTTTTCTCCGTTTACTCCGAACTCCCGGCTCCGAACTATAGTAAACGTCAAAAGAAAGTTGTCATTGCGAGGAGCGAAGCGACACGGCAATCTCATGAGATTGCTTCACTTCGTTCGCAATGACCCTTTCCCTGGATGTCAACTTATTTAAGCCGTTCACTATAAATTACTTCTTTTATTTTTCCGATAATCTGATCTGGAGAATGCAATTGACCCAGGGAAGGAATGGAGATGAATTCCTTGGCCCGGTCGCGCAAGGCCTCTCTTAGCGGATGGATCATGTATCCCAGGTTCATTTCAGGGAAAAAAATATTTTGCACCTGGCCTACCAAAGAGCGGATCTTTTTGTCGGGGAATGGCCAGAGAGTCTTAAGGCGGAGGAAACCCAGGTCCTTCATCCCCTTGGCCCGGAGTTCCTGGACTGCTTCTATGGCGGAACGGGTGGGTGTCCCGTAAGCCACCACGATATTTTTACAATTTTCCAAGAAAAGCCCTTCCAGTTGGGCGATTTCATCGGCATGATCCTCGATCTTCCGATAAAGCCGGCTCACGCAGGCCATATGCATCTCCGGACTGTATTTGGTAATGTTGCCGTCCGGATGGTGCACCAGTCCCACCACATTGACCCGGTACCCGTCTCCCCAGGCCGGCATGGGCGGAACTTTCCCCTCATACGGCTCATAAGGGAGAAACTTTTCAGGGGGAATTCCCAGATCCTGCGGTTTGAGCCGGTTGATGACTTTTACTTGGTTCCTGTCCGGCACAGTCAGCCTTTCCCGCATATGGGCCACGGTTTCATCGGCCAGAAGAATCACGGGAACCCGCCATTCCTCAGCGTAATTGAAGGCCTGAACCGTAAAGTCAAACATCTCTTGCACGGAAGAGGGCGCCAGAGCGATTACCGAGCCTCCCCCATGGTGGCCCCACCTTGCCTGCATGACATCCTCCTGGGAGGCATTGATATACCCCTGGCCCGGCCCTGGCCGCTGAACATTCACAATTAGAAAAGGGGTCTCGGACATGACCCCAAAAGAGATGGCTTCCATCATCAGAGAGAAGCCCGGTCCGGAAGTTGCGGTCATGGCTTTCTGCCCGGCCCAGGAGGCTCCGATCAGGGAACAGGCCGAGGAGATCTCGTCTTCCATCTGGATGAATCGCCCCCCCACCTGGGGAAGGCGCTCGGCAGCTTTCTCCATGATTTCCGAAGCCGGGGTGATTGGATAACCGGCGTAATACCGGCAGCCGGCCATAATCGCTCCTTCCACGCAGGCGTCGCTTCCGAAGAGATAATAATCTCCAGGGGGGAGGGGTCCCCGAATCACTTTTCTGGCATCATCATCCGTGAGCAATGGCTCAAAGGCTGTATAATCATTTCCGGACATATTCCAACCCTTTCTGAAAAGCCTCGATGTTTTGCGTTAGAGTTTTGGGCGGTACGGTCTCCTTGATGGCTTTCTCCAGGGCATTCCTGGAGATGACCCCGGTAAGCTGGCAAAGGGCTCCCAGGGCCACCATGTTCTGAAATCTCTTATTGCCAACCTTAAGAGCGATCTCGGCAGTGGGGACTTGAACCACCCGGATGTCGGAGCGGGGAGCCTCTTTAATTACGGTCAGAGGATCGACGATCAACAGACCGCCGGGCTTAAGGTCCTTTAAGTAAACATCCTGGGCAGTCTGGGACAAGGCCACCAGCACATCAGCTAAGCGAACTTTAGGGTAGTATATCTCTCCATCAGAAAGAACAATTTCGGATTTGCAGGCCCCTCCCCTTGACTCCGGCCCGTAGGATTGGGTTTGCACGGCGTTCCTTTTATCATGGAGGGCAGCAGCCACTCCGGCGATTTTTCCGACGGTCACCACCCCCTGGCCGCCGAACCCGGCGATGCGTATTTCGTAGCGTTTCATTTCTTGTGAAAATCTCCTATTATTGCAAACGTCTTAAATAAGTTGAAATTATGCAGGTTAACCCTGCCTGGCAGGGCGAAGGGATTACCCAAAATCCCCCCTCGCCCCCCTTTCGAAAAGGGGGGTATGGGGGGGATTTTCTGGACGATGCTGGACGATTCATAATGACAACTTTTTTTTGACGTTCACTATAGTTTATTCTCCTGCAGCTTATAATGAGAGTGATTTTGCCCGTTCGTCTGCTTCCAGCATAGCCTGCCAAAGTTTTTTCTCATCCACCGGAAAAGGCATGTTGTGTGCCGAGCTTCCCTTCGCGCAGGTCCGTTTCAACCCTTCCCAGAAGAGAGGATCCTCCATATTGGAAAGCCCAAGAGCCTTTAAGGTCAAGGGCAACCCTAATTTTGAAAAAAAGGGGAGGAGTATATTCAATTCCTTTTCATTTTTTTCCAGGCAAAGCTGTACGATGGTGCCATAGGCCACCATTTCTCCGTGGAGATTCTGATGGATCTTAGGGAGAACCGTGAGCCCGTAAAGGAGGGCATGGGCCACGGCGATGCGGAACTTCGAACCACCCAGGCCTCCGATCATTCCGGTTAGTAAAATATTACTTTCTACGATCCTCTCTACTGCCGGGGAATTTTTCCTGGCTTCCACATCTTTTTGCGCTTCCATTCCCAGGGATAAAATAGTCTCTTTAACCTGGGCAGATAAGATCATAGCGGCCTGAAGCGCCGAATCAATTTCTTTGGCCTGGTCATAACTCGGCTTTCCTTCATACCATTTGGCCAGGGCGTCTCCCATGCCCGCGGCTAATAATCGTATGGGAGCCTGGGCAAGGATGGTCGAGTCGACCAGAACCAATTCCGCCCCTTTGCCATTTACCGTATCCTGGCGCACTCCTTTTTCGTAGATTACCGCTACTGCTGAAGCCGCCGAACAGGTAGCGGCGCTGGTAGGAATGGTCACCAGAGAAAGATTCACGCGGTGGGCAAGAACGCGGGAAGTGTCAATGGCCTTGCCTCCTCCTGTACCCACGATAAAATCTAAATTTTTTTGCCGGGCGATTTCCATCAACCGGGAAATTTCACTAAGGCTGCACTCGTCTCCAAAGAGAACGAAGGAAGGGGCAAGGCCTGCTGCCATAAGCCGCTGTTCCAGAGTGGGGCGGACGATGGAAAGAACCAGCTCGTCACCCAACACCATGGGGCGCCGGCCAAAGGCGGGGAGGTAATTTCCTGCTTCGGCCAGAATCCCTTCCCGCTGAATATACTGTTTAGGGCCTAAGAAAATATTAATCATCTCTTAGAAGTCTCCTTTGCGGGCGGCCCCGTGGACAATGAGCGGAAGCAGATTTCCCTGCCCGTCGAAAGACATGGGCCTGGGGCTTTCCAGCGCTTCCAGGTCGGATCTTTGGCGCATATCCTCAAGGTACACTTCGGAAACCTCTATTTCATCCACCTGCAGGGTGTTTTTGATGCGCACGATTTTACTCTTTTCCGGAGGAGTTAAACCAATGGAGCCGAGGGCCACTTTAATGGCATCCTGATCGGTCTCGAAGTGCATGGGAACCGCAGCCTTTTCCAGACTAATGCCGGTAATGCAGTTCATATAGGTAGCCTGATAGTTGATTTTATCAACCAGCCTCTTGGTGGTAAGGTCAGCCAGGCCTATGCCGGTGGCATTCCCGCCGGAATTAGAAGTCAGGTCCCGCACGAAGAGGCGCTTTACGTTGACAGGGTGAGGGAAGACCCCCAAGATATCTCGATTCCGCCCGGTAACATTCGGGTCGATCCCTGTGCCGCTAATGTCTTTGCCCATCTCATCGACGATTAAAAGATCAATTTCATTGAAAGGGAGACGAGGCATCATTTCCTTGGCCAGGACCAGAAGCTCTTCTTCCTTAATCTCCAGCTCATCCGGTTTCATGGCTACAATGCGAGCGGTTTCGTCATAGCCGTTTTCCACGATGCCCAGGCCGCAGATAACAGGCGCTTTTTTCAACACCTCCCGTCCGGCGTCGACGATGATTTTGTAGAAGGAATACTGGATAGCTGCCTTGTGGTAGTATTCGGCGCCTTTTTGTTTGCCCATGCCGATGGCCATCATCTTCATCAGTCCGCTTTCAATAGGAGCTTTGAATTTCGTGTGGGGCTTGATGCGGCCGATAACGATAATCAAGTCAGCTTGAGAAGCATGCTTATCAATGAATACAGGAACTCCATCTTCGGTTTTACTTATTTCCACGACTTCCATGGAGGAAAGAACCGGAGCTCCGGTGAAAGCTTCCGTTACGTTATAATGGGCCAGAAGGTCGGTCTGTCCTTCAGCCGTGGCTCCCGCGTGGCTTCCCATAGCGGGAAATATAAAGGGTTTTGCCCCGAGGGATCGGAGATATTCCACGGCGGCCTTCAAGATTATGGCGATGTTGGCCACTCCGCGGCTACCCGCTGTTAGAGCAACCCGCTGTCCGGGTTTGATGGTCTTTTCCAGAGCGAGCCTTTTAAGTTCCCCCTGGACAGTTCCCGGAATGTCGTTGACCGCTGTGCGGTCGAAAGCCTGGCGAAGGCGATAGATTTTCGGAAAGTTCATGGCATTACCTCCTTTTTCTCCTTCTTGCTTCTGACCTCTGACCTCTGACCTCTGACCTCTGACCTCTGACCTCTGACCTCTGACCTCTGACCTCTGACCTCTGACCTCTGACCTCTGTCTTATATTACTTATACACTTCAATAGCCATATCCGGACAGATCCGGCCACACATCGTACATGCGCTACATTCCTCCGACTCTTTGAAGAGGGCAAAGTGATAGCCCTTCTCGTTGAATTCCTCGGAGATGTGGATGAGCTTTTTCGGACAGGTATCCAGGCAAAATTGGCATCCCTTACAACGTTCTTGGTCGATCAATATTTTTCCCATTTAGCTTTCCTAAAAGCGTGAGTTGTGAGTTGTAAATCTAAGGACATGAATTCTTAAGACTCAATACTTGATGGAGTCGTAAAAAGACGGAAAAGCCGTCACTCCTGCGAAAGCAGGAGTACAGAACTGCTTGGTTTTACTGGATTCCCGCTTTCGCGGGAATGACGAAAATGGGATAAAAAGTCGTCACTCCGGCCTGCCTGTGCCTGGCAGACAGGTGAAAACCGGAGTCCAGGATATTTATAAGCATTTGAAAATACTGGATTCCGGCTGGAGTTTACCCCGTACTTGATACGGGGCCGGAATGACGGAAAAGGGCATTTTCAAACTTTTTACCCTCCTCACGCCCTACCGCCTTGCGCTCTCACGCTTAAAAATTTTGACTTCTGACATCTGTATTCTGACTTCTATTTTTTCTTTTGTGCTGCGGCAACCTCGGCCCCTCTTCTAAGGGCTTCTTCATTTACGGCCAGCAACTCTTTCCGGTGGGCCGGGACCATCCGCCGCAGGGCAATGATGACCGAATCAAGGGAAACAGCCCCTTTCCCCGCCACATAAGCGCCCAGAGCCGCCATATTGGTTACCTGGAGGGTTCCAGCTTCTTCGGCAATTTTATTGGCCGGAACCCGGATAACCTTAAGGTCTTTCCTCTGGCAATCCCTCTCTACAAGAGAGGAATTAATTACCAGGAATCCCCCCGGCTGAACGGCGGCTTCAAATTTATCCAGGGAAGCCTTATTCATGGCTACCAGAGAAGAAGGCTTACGGGTTACCGGTGAACCGACCCTCTCTGAGGAGAGCATCACCGTGCAGTTGGCTGTCCCTCCGCGCATTTCCGGTCCATAGGAGGGCATCCAGGTGACTCTTAATCCTTCGTGCATCCCGGCGTAGCAAAGAAGCTGCCCCATAAGCAGGATACCTTGCCCCCCAAACCCCGACATGATTACTGATTCGTGCAAAATAAGCTCCATTGCAAAAAATTTTTACCGCAGAGATCGCAGAGCACGCAGAGATAGGAACCAAGGAGTAAGAGACCAAACGAGATTCAGTTTTGTCACTTGTCCTTGTTACCCGCCAATAGTTTTTTTCTATCATCCTTTGCGGTCTCTGCGATCTCTGCGGTGAATATGTTTTTTTAATTGCTTTTAGGAGTGGCAAATTCTCCCAGTGGATAATAAGGGATCATTTTTTGCTCAATCCATTTCAACGATTCCAGGGTCGTTACTTTCCACTGCGTGGGGCACATGGATAGACATTCAACCAGGGCGAAGCCTTCGTCGCGCATCTGAACTTCAAAAGCCCGGCGGATGGCTTTGGCTGCCTGGTTGATATGCTTCACGTCATGAATGGAGACACGGACGATGTAGGCTTCCGGTGAAACACCGGCGAGCATTTCCGCCATCTTCAACGGATAGCCGCCGGTCCGCGGGTCTCGCCCCCCGGGAAAACTGGTGGTCTTCTGGCCCAGAAGGGTAGTGGGAGCCTGCTGGCCGCCCGTGGCCCCGAAGACGGCGTTATTGACGTAGATCACCGTAATTCGCTCGCACCGGGCTGCGGCGTGGACAATCTCCCCTGTGCCGATAGCAGCCAGGTCTCCATCTCCCTGATAAGTGAAAATAAGGCATTCGGGAGCGGTTCGTTTTAAGCCGGTGGCCACTGCCGGACCGCGGCCGTGCAAGCCCATGGTCATATCACAGGCAAATTGCTTCCAATTGCGCACCGAACAACCCGCGGAAGTGACCCCGATGGCTTTACCAACGATGTCCAGGTCGTCCATAGCTTCCCCTACCAGGCGCTGAACAATGCCATGGCCACACCCCGCACAATAAGGGTATGGGAAGTCGGTTAGTGCTTCAGGCTTTCCAAAGATTTTTTTCAAGAACGAAAAACCTCCAACCAAATAATAAATTACGAAATTCGAAACTCAGTATCAGCTTAGAGTTCTGAAAAAATTGTGTGACCGCCCCTGTTTGGGCCCGGGGGCCGGAGCGGAACGCGTCGGAAGCATCGGTCGGGATTCCTCTTGGCCAGGAGGATCAAAGTTTGTTTCCTCCATAGGAGGTGGGGGGTATCTTCCCCACCCTATCCACGGAGAAATCGGCGCCTTATGATTCCAAGCGGGCCGGTCTGGCCCCCGGGCCCTGGAAACACTTGGCCCTTGCTTAACTCCTTTTTTCAAATAACTAAAGTGTTACGAAACTCGAAACAATTTCAAAATTCGAATGACCAAAACCTTTACTCAGTGGTGAGTTTTGCGTTTTGAATTTGGAACATCGGAATTTATTTCGGATTTCGACATTCGGATTTCGGATTTCACCGAGTTCTACTTCATCAACTTCTTTATTTCTTCATATACTTCATCCGGGTAAATGATTTTCCCTCCCCCCTGTCCGAGGTGATAAATGGGAATATCCGGGCCTAATACCCGCTCAAGGTCTTCCTGCATCTGGCCGGCGTTCATTTCGACGTCGAGGAAAGCCTTGGCCGTTTTCCGGAGTTTAGCAAAGGCTTTACGGGGAAAGGGCCAGAGGGTGACCGGTCGGATCATTCCCACCCTTAATCCCTCGGCCCGGGCGGTCTGAACAGCATCCAGGGCCACGCGAGCCGCACTTCCGAAAGCCACTACAACGAGATCTGCTCCATCGACAAATATTTCTTCCCAGCGCTGCTCCTTTTCTTCAATCTGGCGGTATTTTTCGGCAAGCTCTTGATTGAGCTGAATGAGACCGGGATCATCAAAAGGGGCGGCATAGATCACCTTGCGGGGTTTATCCCCTTTACCGCGTAAAGTCCAGGGTTTATCGGGAACCGGCAGGGGTTTCACCAGGTCAAAATCCACGGGTTCCATCATCTGTCCCAGCATTCCGTCCATCAGAACGATTACCGGGTTGCGGTAAAGATCGGCGAGGTAAAAAGCTAAGGTGGCCAGGTCGGCCATCTCCTGAGTGGAAGCCGGACCAAGGACGATACTCTGGTAATCCCCGTGTCCGCCGCCTTTGGTTACCTGCCGGTAGTCGGATTGGGCCGGAGCGATGCGACCCAAACCTGGACCTGCCCGGGTAACATCCACTATTACGCAGGGAAGCTGTCCTGCGGCCAAGGTGGTCAGTCCTTCGGACATTAGGCTGATCCCCGGTCCGGATGAAGAAGTCATGGCCCGCGCGCCTGTGCAGGCCGCACCCCAAATCATGTTGATCCCGGCCACTTCACTTTCGCACTGCAGGAAAGTCCCTCCCGCCGGGGGCAGCCGCCTGGCCATGTATTCAAAGAGTTCATTCTGGGGAGTGATGGGATAGCCCGCGTAAAATCGACACCCGGCGCGGATGGCCCCTTCGGCGATAGCCTCATTTCCGCGCATTAGTTCTAAAGCCACTTAAACATCCTCCTAAAAAACGTCAGGCGTAAGTCGTTAGGCGCAAGTAGTAAAGAAAGTTAAAAATTTAAAGTTTAAAAATGCCAACTCGCAACCCGCAACCCGCGTCATCCGTTACCATTTTTCTCAACATTTATCTTTCTACACCCTACACCCTGTATTCTTACCATTTTTTCGGATCAAGAATTTTTTTTATCTCGTCTATCGAAGACCCTTCTTCAATAGCTTCCATGAGCCGGTTTTCCCTCTGGAAAACTTCGATGGCCTGTTTCACCACAACCCCAATGAAATTTTGAGGGACGATGACTACGCCGGAATCGTCGGCCACAACCAGGTCGCCTGGAATGACTTGAACCCAGCCGCAAACAACAGGGCCGTTCACTTCCAATGCTTCAAGGCGAAATTTCCCCGTGATGGGGGTGATTCCCCGGGACCAAACCGGGAAATCCAATTTTATCATCTCCCCAACGTCGCGCACACCGCAATCAACAATATTACCGGCCAAGCCATATTTTTTAGCCATCAAAGTGGATAGGCCGCCCATGGAGGATATCTCTCCTCTTCCTCCGCCGTCGATGACAACTACATCGCCTGGCTCGGTCAGGGCATAAGCATCGCGGTCGGCTAATTTGGCCTTGGCTCTCTCGTGAAACGATTGAGCCGGGGTCAAGCGTTCGGGAAGGTATTTTAGAGTCACTGCCGGTCCAGCAATTTTTTTCCCGGGAATGACCGGCTTTAAAATCGAACCGGGAATTGCCCCGGCAATACCCATGGAATCCAGGATATCGGATAGAGTGGGGGTAAGTCCTTCGTAACTGAGCAATTCCTGAAGGAGAGATTTCGGCGGGCGGGAAATCGTCCAGGCTTTAATCCGTTCGACAGGAATCAAACCCATCAATCGCCGCCGGTATTTTTCCGGAATTTTCATAAATACTTTTCCCCTCTTATCTTTGAGGATAATAACTTGATTGTATAGTAATTTCCTTTTTTATCCCCCTCCCCCCATCCCCCTCCCGCCAGGGAGGGGGGATACTTAAGGGATCCCTAATTCCCTCCCCCTGGATGGGGGAGGGTTAGGGTGGGGGTGTTAATAACTTGATTGTATAGTAATTTCCTTTTTAAATTTTAGTCCGCCTGCGGCGGAATCACTTTAGACGCTTGACACTTATTCTTTACTTTTTCTTAATCATGGTTTTAAAAACTCTGTGAGCTCTGTTTTCTCTGTGGCTATTTTAATCAATTATAATTTTTACCCTGATAAGAGAACATTTGTCAAAGAGAAAAAAACTCTCGCCCCTTCACTTTTGATAAATTAATGAATTCACAGTGATAGACGAAGCCCGGACAGGAAGGGGATGAAAGAGGGAGCACAGGCGGGAACAAGATTGGACCATAGCCCGTGCTTTTCTTCCGCAAAGAAAAGGCGGGATCGTAGGAAGGCGGAGCATCTTCGGCGGAAGCCCCGCCCTTACCCATGAAAGAACTACTGCCTTGTGCTCCCGAGAGATTCCCCCTCCCGTCCGGGCCGGGTCCTGACTATCATTCTGAAATCATGGAGGCCCACTCCGCTCATTCTGGCCAACCGCTCCGAACTTACACGTGAAAATTGAAAGTGAAGGGGGCAAACCCCAGTCTAAATTTCTTGACATTTTTTTAAAAAAAACTATGATCAAGACGAAAATAAATAAAGGGGAACCCCATCATTAGGAATAACGCCCAAATAAATCAAACAAGGAGGAAGACGGAGATGACCAAGAAGGGATTCATCTTTATTTTGGCGGTACTGATTTTCCTGGCCTGGCATCCAGGCATCGTTCAGGGTCAATCCGCCAAAGATTATCCGAATTTTACTGATCATCATCTCCATGGGCATTTCCCTATACCGACGCCTTAAACGAGGCCGGAGTATTCTTGATCGATATGCTTAGCAGGATGATATTGATCCAATGCCCTTATTTTCCAAGTTTTGGAACGGAGGACAAAGTGGCTGAAAATTATCGCATAGAAAAGATTCCCTATGGGAAAAAAGAGATCGAAGTCAAGATCCCGAAAAAGAATTATCTTGCCACTCTCATGCCGCAATACAAAATGGGTTTGAAGGATGAAGCCGGGGAGGTCAAAAAGGCGCTGGAAAATCCCATCGGGACAAAGAGGCTAAAGGAAATTGCCCGGGGGAAGAAGAATGCGGCGATCGTGGTCAACGATATTACCCGCTCCACGGCCACCTACAAGCTTCTGCCCCATCTCCTCCGGGAGTTGAAAGAAGCGGGAATGGGAGACGATCAGGTTTTTTTCCTGGTGGCCACCGGTACCCACCGAGACAACACCAGGGAAGAGATAGAGGGGATGCTGGGGAAGGAGATCGTTCAGCGGTTCAAGGTCATAAACCACCATTGTCAGGACGACAAGATCATGGTGGACCTGGGGAAGACCAGGGGTGGGATCCCGGTGGTGATCAACCGGCTTTTCTGGGAGGCGGAAGTGAAAATCCTTACGGCTACCATCGCCCCCCATCAGGCCGCCGGGTTTTCGGGAGGGCGAAAAAGTGTCCTCCCCGGAATTGCCAGCCTGGCCACCTTGAAACAACATCACGGCTTTAATATGCGTTCCGACAAACCGGCTATGGGCTGGGTGGAAGGGAATAAATTTCACGAGAACGCACTCGAGGCGGCCAAGATGGCCAAGGCGGATTTCATCCTGAACACCGTGCAGAACCATCACAAGGAGATCACCCAGGTGGTGGCCGGAGATGTGGAAAAAGCCTGGTTTGAAGGGGTAAAAGCCAGCCGGGAGATTTATGAAGTAAAGGTTCCCCATCCAGTGGATGTGGTCATTACCAGCCCGGGAGGGTATCCCAAAGACATCGATCTTTACCAGTCCCAGAAATCCATGGCTGCCTCTGAGCTGGCGGTGAAGGAAGGCGGAACGGTGATCCTCACGGCTGAATGTAAGGACGGGGTAGGGGCGCGCGGTTTCTACGAATGGATGTCGGAAGCCTCCTGTCCTCAAGATGTGATCGATCGCTTTATCCGGGAAGGGTACAGCATTGGGGCCTCTAAGGCCTGGTTGTTTTCCCGCTGTCTGAAAAGGTCGGATTTGATCCTGGTGAGCGAGAATATTGATGATAAGACGCTGAAGGAGATGTTTACCCAAAGAGCAGATACGGTTGAGCAAGCCATTAAGATGGCTCTGGCGAAACACGGACAGAAGGCGGAGATCATTCTGCTGAAAAACGGATCCGATATGATTCCGAGTTTTGAAGGGAAATAAAAGATGCCTAAAGTATTGATCATGACCAAAAAATTTGCCGATCTTTCCAGGGAGCCCGTTCAAACCCTGGAACAAGCCGGGTTTACCGTGGAGGAGAAGGATTATGACCGGGTGTCCCCGGCCCAGGAAGATGAAATCTGCCGGGTAATCCAGGGGGCCGATGCAATTATCGTAACGGCCATGTTTCCGGCGACGCGAAAGATTATCATGAGCGCCGACCGCCTGAAGATGATCGCCATTCGCAGCGCGGGGTTCGAAGGGAGCGACTTGAAAGCCGCTATCGAAAAAGGGGTCGTTGTGACCCACAACCCGGGGTCCAATGCCAGTTCCGTGGCCGACATGGCCATCGGGTTGATGCTGGCCGTATCCAAACAGATCGCCAAAAAAGACCGGGAGATGCGCAAGGGCATCTACAATCGGGGAGGGGGAGAGGACCTTTTCCGAAAAACCATAGGGATCATCGGGCTGGGCAATATCGGAAAAAAAGTGGCCCAGAGGCTCCAGGGGTTCGAGGTCGAGACCATTGCCAACGACATCGTGGATTATCCTAAGTTCCAAAAGAAATATAACATCCCTTACTACTCCAAAGAGGAACTTCTGCAGATGGCCGACTATGTAACCATCCATGTTCCCCTGGATGACTCCACCCGCTTGATGATCAGGGAGGAGCGGCTGAAGCTGATGAAGCCGACAGCCTTTCTCATCAATACCGCCCGGGGGGAAGTGGTGGATGAGCAGGCCTTATACAAGGCGCTTACGAATGGATGGATTGCCGGAGCTGGATTGGATGTGTTCAACGAAGAGCCTCCCAAATTCCGGGCGCTCATCGAGTTGGAAAATGTGGTGTGCACGCCCCACAGCGCCGGATTGAGCCGGCAAGCTTCTTACTCCATGGCCATGGAAACGGTGAAGAAAATTATCGCGTTCTTTGAAGGAAAGGTTCCGGAAAACGTCCTCAACCCCGAAGTACTGAAGGGCCTAAACCTAAAAGCACAGAGCGAAGAAGTAAAGGTGCAGAACTGACCGCAAAGAGCTTAAGGGAGAAAGCAAATAAAGTTTAGTAGAAACCGACTTGGCTCACCAGACAATAGTAAAGAAAACCCTGATTAAAGGTTTCACCAAAGCGGTAAGATCGGGTTTCTGAGGCGCCGTTGATTTCGGATTGAAATAGGGTAACGGCATAAGTCCCCAGCAGGTGGGTAGCGACAGCGTAACACCTGGCGGGTGCACCGGCAGGTTGGCCATTCCCTTATTTCTTAGGGAAATACTTCACATGTTTTATATTTTTAAAATTTGAATCCTGAGTCCAGAGGATGGCATTGAATTCCTTTGCTGTTGCGAGAATAATGCTGTCGGCCATTGGAAGATTATGCACCAGGCTGAGCTTTGAAGCGGCCATCGCAAGTGGGGCTGTTAGATCCACAACCGTTCCTTTTTGCATAGCAACAGCCGCTTGTAGCGCATCATTCTCACTGGACTCTCGAAGAACTACCTTGAAGACCTCATATATCGTCACCGTTGGGACAACAAGCGAAGCCGCATCATTCAAAGGGGTTAGGAAGTGCTTGGCATTAGGCTCATCTGCGAAGTATGCAAGCCAGCCGGAAGAATCGACGATATTCATACTCTATCTTCCTCTCGTTTGAATTCCGTATTTATGCCTTTTAGGAATCCGCGGAGTTCTTTAAGGTCTCGTTCCGGTATAAATTCGATCCGCCCATTATATTGTACAACCTGCATTCTTTGACCAGGGCGAAGATTCAATGCTTCCCTTACTGTTTTTGGGATAACGACTTGATATTTTGGCGATACAGTTACCATTTGCATGCTAAAACCTCCATCGATTTATTGTGTATTACAATATCATTATCGATATGATTTTGTCAATTTAATTGATAGGCCAACAACTGGAAGCTCAGGGGCGGCAGTCAACCGTTTCCTGCCGCGTCTGGTCGGATACTCCATCTCATCCGAAAATCCAGAGGGCAATGTAAGGGACGAGGTTGAACGCCATTTAGGGGACGTATTTAGGGGACGTTGATTCAAAGGCAACTTTTCATTATTATTGATCCATTGCGATCAACTTTTCAGAACTCGCGTAACGATTGACCAAGGAAGCCGTTACTCCCAGACAACGCGCCACCCTGGCACCGGAATACCCATACTTCTTAACAGCTTCCCGGCAAAACATCTCCCTCACCCTCACCACTAACCGTCTCTGCCTCTGGCTTCCACTTTTAATCAGGAGATGGCTATCCATCGGAGCCCAGGCGTAAACTCTTAAGGCTCCAACCCCGCAAAGCTCACCCAAACGCGCCAGGAAATCTTCCCGGTCTTCTCGAGTTTGGAAGATCTTGGCCCCTTCAATCCCTCGGCCCATTACATGGTGTAATGTCCCTGGTGCATCCAGTCTCGACTGTCTTGGCATGATCCCAAATTACCCTTAACCAAGTCCATTGTCAATAATAAGTTGCTTTTGAACCAACGTCCCCTCTTATTACCCCGTCCCCTCTTACCCATGGTCCGATCTGGATGGACTGAAATAGCTTCATGATCTTTCCTCTTCGCCTATCAATTCCAAATCTCAGGCTCCAAATCCCAAATAAATCCTAAACCCCAATTTCCAATGGCCAAAACGACTTTTGTTTGGAATTTGGGAATTTGTCCACTGGAAATTATTTGGTGCTTGGGATTTGGTGCTTGCCCCTATTCCCTAAGTCCCTGTTTGTAAAGGCACCGGATGTGGTTTTTACAGAAGAGGTTTCCCCGGGTGCAGGGAATGAGATTGCGAGGCTCTCCGCTTAAGTCGGCTCCTTTCAATTTCTGATAGAGTCCATCAATTTTTAAAATCTCCTTCTTGGGGCCGTCTACCAGGAGGGTGGAACCCCCTTCGGCTCCGTGGATTCCTCCCTTCCCGATGACCAAGGCTTTAACTTGGGCCAGGGTTTCAATGGCCTGCACCTCGGTAAAGATGGTCCCGAAGACCGGTATCAGCCCCACAGCCATTCCATAAGAGAGATCCACTTTCTTCCGACCGGCCATCGGGATCACTTCCCAGAGGTTGCCTGGGACCAGTTTCTCCAATCCGGCGGCGATGAGGAAGGGAACCCCTTCGATAAGCATGGACTGAAAGGCCGGCAGAGAATTTCCGCCGGCGAAGGTCCCGGCCATGAGGACCGCGTGGCCATAGGCGTCAAAAGCGTTCGCCCCGGTGATGACCAGGTCGTTGGGGGTGAAGCGGGGAGTTTCCTTCTCCCAGACCTCTTTGGAGTCGAGGGAAAGGACCTTGTCTCCCCGGAGAAGGAGGGCATGGGGGAGATCGATTTCTTGTTTGAATTTGGAAGTCAGAGTTCCCTTCGGGGTGATCATGCCGGAAATCTTCATGGGTCTTCCACACAATTCTTCGGAGATGGCCGAAACCGTTGTTCCCCCTTTTAGGATGATCGTTCCTTTTTTCCTCACTTGCTGGACTCTTGGGTGAGCCTTGATCCCTTTGGCGATCATTTTTTTGGCTTCAGAGGTGGTGAGAGTAATTTGGATCCTCATATCGGCCCCTTCGGCAAATAATTTTTTAGATCATAGAAAATTCATAACCATAAAGCAAGGAAAAGAATCGGTAAGAAAAGGGCTTTTAGGAATCTTATGAAGACTTTAAGATGCCAGAGTAATCCTTCCCCAATGTCTTCGCTAAAACCTTGACAAAGGATCATCAATTTAATATTATGGCCATTGATGGGAGAATTACTCGGGACCATTCAGTTAACAAGGAATTCCCATGAAAAATCTTGATCGCCTCAGTGGTATCATTTTATTTCTTCTGGGATTGGGGATTTTTTTAAAATCTCTTACCTATCCCATCGGGTCCTTTCGATCACCGGGTGGGGGCCTTTTCCCCCTGCTAGCTTCCATTCTTTTAATGGCCCTCGCAGGGAGTCTGATTCTACAGGCCTTCTGGAAAAAGAATAAGGGTGAAGCCTCCCCAGCCTCTTTTTTCTCCAGCAAAGAAGCCCCCAAGAGAATCATCGTCGGGTTTGCGGCTTTGCTGGGTTATCGCTACCTCCTCCCGCTCATAGGCTTTGCTCTTTCCACCGGTGTTTTTATTTTCTTTCTGAGTAAATTTCTGGGAAAGTATGGCTGGACAGTAAGCCTCTTTTTTTCCGGGATAACCGCTTTTGTGGCTTACTACTTATTCCAGGTCTGGCTGAAAATTCCCATGCCCATACCCCTCATTGGGTTTTAAGCTGATGGAAATCTTCCAGAATATTCTAACTGGCTTTAGCATTGCTATCACTCCCCTGAACCTCAGCCTTTGCCTGGTGGGCTGTTTCGTGGGAACGCTGATCGGGGTCCTGCCCGGGATTGGGCCGGCAGCAACCATTGCCCTACTCCTGCCCGTTACTTTCACTTTGCCTCCGGCCACGGCTATCATCATGCTCTCGGGGATTTTTTACGGGGCCATGTATGGCGGCTCCACTACTGCGATTTTGGTGAACATCCCAGGTGAAGCGGCGGCGGCCATTACCTGTATCGATGGGTATCAAATGGCCCGTTTGGGAAGGGCGGGACCCGCACTGGGCATCTCGGCCTTTGGTTCATTCATTGCCGGGACCGTGGGGGTCTTTTTCCTGACGCTGATCGCCCCGCCGGTGGCCGAGTTCGCTTTAAAATTTGGTCCACCGGAGATCTTTTCCGTTATGGTGCTGGGCTTGACCATTCTCAGCTACCTGAGCTCGGGGTCCTTGATCAAAGCTTTTATCATCGCCCTCGTTGGCCTGTTTATCGGGATGGTGGGGATTGATATATCCGGGGTTTTCCGTTTTACCTTCGGGATACCTGATTTCTATGACGGCATCGGACTCGTCCCGGTATTGATGGGCCTGTTCGGTATAGCCGAAGTTATGCTCAATCTGGAACAAGTGTTTACTCGGCGGGTTTTTGATACTAAAATTAAGGGACTTCTTCCTAATCGGCAGGACTGGAGAGCTTCTGCATGGCCTATAGCCCGGGGTTCTTTGATCGGGTTCGTTCTGGGGGTGATTCCGGGACCCAGCAATACCATCTCCTCCTTTGTCTCTTACGCCATGGAGAAGCGTTTTTCCAAAAATCCCGAGCGGTTCGGGAAAGGGGCCATCGAGGGCGTTGCCGGTCCGGAATCGGCTAATAATTCCGCCTGCGCCGGAAACTTCATCCCGGTTTTAACTCTGGGAATTCCGACTAGCGCCGTAATGGCGGTTATCGTAGGGGCCTTTATCATTCACGGGGTAACCCCCGGACCCCTTCTGATTAAAAACAACCCCGATATCTTCTGGGGCACCATTGCCAGTATGTACATCGGCAACATCATGCTCCTCATTCTCAACCTGCCACTGATCGGGATCTGGGTTCGGGTTCTCAAAATTTCCTACGGGATCCTCTTTCCCTTGATCCTTCTTTTCTGTTTCGTGGGGGGCTACGCCAACAATAATAGTCTGGCCGAGCTGAACGTCATGATCTTTTTTGGCCTGGTGGGTTACCTGATGAAAAAAACCGGGTTCGAACCTGCCCCCCTGGTCATGGCCTATATCCTTTGCCCCTTCCTGGAGGAGGCTTTCCGCCAATCTCTCATCAAGTCTCACGGCGATTTTTCCATCTTCATCCAGCGGCCTATCTCAGCCACGATTCTTACCTTTGCCTTGATATTTATCTTTATGAACGTTTTCAGCGGGGTGAAACAGCAGAGAAAGAAACTGCTGGAGAAAATCTAGTCAGAGATATTTGATATTTTTGGTTTCAAATTCGAAATCCGAATAACGAAATCCTAAACAAATTCAAAATTCAAAACTCAAAACTTTTTTGTTTATATAATTTGTATTTCGAATCCGCCTTAGGCGGACTTGTTTCGAATTTCGTGCTTCGAATTTAGAATTTAGGCATCCCTTTCGGGTAAATGTTAGAAGAAAATTCTCAGACTGTCAGACTGAAAGATGTAAGAATCTAAAGAGAGGACTGAGGCTGGATCCCAATCCTCGAGAAAGGAGGCAACAATGAAGGGTAGAAAAAAGGCGGTCTCTATTCTGATGATCTTGGGGGTTTTTCTTTTTCTCCTGAGCGGGTGGGCCGCTGGGCAAGAAAAATTTCCCACCCGGCCCATCAGCCTGATCATCCCCTGGGCTCCGGGTGGAGGAGGGACACTGAGCGCCCAAACTTTGCAACCTCATATTGAAAAGGCCATTGGAGTGGGGGCCGTGATCGTTAACAAGACTGGGGGAGGGGGGACTATCGCCTGGAATTTTGTAGCCAATGCTACTCCGGATGGATACACCGTAGGAATTGTCAATCCCAGCCTTGTGGTCACCCTATACACTACTAAGACCGGGGTAAGTTACAAAAAGTTTGACCCCATTATTTACACGGTGGGCGTTCCAGCAGGGGTAGTCGTGAAAGAAGATTCTCCCTGGAAGACCTTTAAAGAATTTATAGACCATGCCAAGGCCAATCCTGGAAAAGTGCAGATGGCCAATTCAGGACATGGCGCCATGTACCATATTGGAATTGTCGGAATCGAAATGGCTACGGGGGTGAAATTTACCAATATCCCCTACAAGGGGAGCGGGCCATGTGTGACGGCGTTGCTCGGGGGACATGCTGATGGTTCTTTGATCGAAATATCTACCCTCCTACCTTATGTTGAGGCAAAAAAATTCAGAATCCTGGCCGTGAGTTCAGCAAAGAGGAACTTCGCTCTTCCCGATGTACCAACTTTTAAAGAGTATGGATTCGACTTGGATGTCGGCACCTGGTATGGATACGTAGTTCCCAAAGGAACTCCCAAAGACCGCATCAAAGGTCTCCACGATGCTTTCAAGGTAGCCATGGAATCGGAAGAATTCAAAGCCTTTTACAAAAAACAAGGGGGAGTAGTGGAATACATGGGGCCTGAAGGTTTGGCTGCTTATTTGGAACAACAGGACAAACTTTGGAAGAAGATCATCGACTTCGGTGGATTTAAACCCATGGAGTAAGCTTTAGATTCTATCCCCCTGACCCTATCCCTCTGCCCTCCGGAGAGGGGGGAAGGTGAAGGGAGTTAAAAATTGAGTTTCCTTCGGAAAATTGTTTTCGATAGGAAAAAGCTCTCAGAATCTTGAGGGCCTTTTTATCCCATCCCCCTTCCAACCTTCCCCTATAGGGGTGAAGAAGAGGGTGAGGTTAAAGGAAAAGAAAATGCCAAAGGAGTTTGATCCAATCACCCTGGAAATCATGTGGAGTCGATTGATCAGCATCGTTGATGAGGCAGCCGCTACCCTGGTGCGAACTTCCTTCTCCACCATTGTGAAAGAATCGAACGACTATGCCTGCATGCTCTTGGCTTCCAACGGGGATAGCCTGGTTAACAATACGGCCAGTATCCCCTCTTTCATCGCCACTCTTCCGAATACCATGAAACATTTCTTGAAGGAGTACCCTAACGACCAATGGAAGCCGGGAGATGTGGTGATTACCAATGATCCCTGGTTAGCCTCTGGCCATCTCCCAGATATTACCATGGCCATGCCCATCTTCTACAAAAGAAAACTGGTCGCCTTTGCCGGAACCATAGCCCACTCCCCGGACATTGGAGGGGCTATCTGGTCAGCGGATGCCCGCGAACTATTTGAAGAGGGAATCCGGATTCCGCCCCTTAAGCTTTATGAGGGCGGAAAATCAAACTCAACTCTTATGAAAATGATCCGGGCGAACGTGAGGGTCCCCGAGATGGTGCTGGGGGATCTGAATGCGCAAATGATGGCTCAAACCATGTGCCAGAACCGTCTGACCGAGTTCATGGAAGAGTCCGGGCTGGATGACCTCACAGGGCTATCCGATGTAATCCAGAGAAAAGCGGAGCAGATTATGCGCCAGGCCATTCTCGAAGTTCCCGATGGAGTTTACGAGAAGACTGTGGAAATGGATGGGTTTGATGATCCGATCCGGATTCAATGCCAGATCACGGTGAAGGGAAGCGAGCTGGAGGTGGATTACGAAGGCACTTCTTCCCAGATTGGTCGTAGTCTAAATTGTGTCATGCCCTATACGCATGCTTATACCACTTACCCGATCAAATGTGCTCTGGATCCCTTTACCCCTAAGAATGAGGGCTCTTACCGGCCCATTAAAGTTCGAGCACCGGAGGGTTCTATTCTCAATCCTCGATTTCCTGCGCCAGTAAATGCCAGGCAGATTGTTGGCCATTTTTTAAGTGCAGCGGTTTTTGGTGCCTTGGTAAAAGCCATTCCGGATAAAGTGATCGCCGACTCGGGAAGCCAACCCACTCTGCGAGTCCTGTTCATCGGAGTGGGGCTGGACAATGAGAAATTTTCTTCTGTTCTTTTCGCCAATGGAGGGATGGGAGCGCGGCCGGATAAAGACGGGCTTTCCTGTATTCCCTTCCCAACTAATAGTAGCTGTGGTTCCATTGAGATCCAGGAGAGCATAATGCCCCTCATTTTCTGGAAAAAAGAGATGATCCAGGATTCTGGAGGTCCGGGAAAATTTAGAGGGGGATTGGGCCAGCAGATCATTCTTGAAGTGATTGCCCGGGAACCTATCCGCGTATCCCTTCTGACCGACCGCCATCAGCACCCTGCCCAGGGTTTTATGGGCGGAATGCCCAGTACTCCCACAAAAATCGTCCTCAATGATGGCCAATTCATTCATCCGAAATCTATGAGCTATCTTAAGCCGGGGGATAAAATGACGATCGACTATCCGGGTGGAGGAGGATTCGGCCCACCCAAGGAAAGGGATCGATCGGCAGTAGAAGAAGACCTGAAGGAAGGATTGATTTCGGAGGAGTCAGCCCAAAAGATTTATGGACATGCCAAATAATTTACATATCAAAATCCCCCCAACCCCCCCTTTTATAAAGGGGGGCGAGGGGGGATTTCAAATTTCGCGGTTCGTCCATCGCGAAGCTGCAGGGAGATTAGAGATTGGCTAAATTTAAACTGGGGATCGACATCGGAGGAACGTTTACAGATTTCGTCATCCTCGATGAGGAGAAAGGGTGGATGGAGGTCGGGAAATGTTTGACTACCCCCGATGATCCTTCCCGGGCAGTGGAAACAGGGTTTGTGGAGATTCTGCAAAAAAACGGGATAACGCCGGATGAAGTCTCCATCGTGATTCATGGGACGACGCTCGTGACCAACACGATCATTGAGCGCAAGGGGGCTAAGACAGGGCTGATTACCACCAAAGGTTTCAGGGATGTGTTGGAAATGGGGAATGAGTTCCGGTACGAACTCTATGACCTCCGGATGGAACGCCCCAAGCCTTTGGTCCCCCGGCACTGGCGATGGGGGGTTACCCAAAGGGTGATGCGGGACGGGGAAGTCCTGGTGGATCTTGACTTGGAGGAGGTCCGCCAAGTTGCCTGGTATCTGAAAGATCAAGGGGTCACTGCGGTGGCGATTTGCCTGCTTCATTCTTATATGAACCCCGACCATGAAAACAAGATTCTGGATTTACTGAAAAGAGAATTTCCCCAGTTTCACGTCTCTATTTCCAGCCGAGTGAATCCGGAAATTCGGGAATACGAACGGACCTCTACCACCATGGCCAACGCCTATGTGCAGCCGCTGATGAAGCAATACCTGAGGCGGATTGATTCCCAACTGAAAGCCAAAGGGTTTCGGGGTGCTTTATACATTATGTTATCCAGCGGAGGCATTACCAGCGTAAATATGGCCGAAGAGTTCCCTATCCGCCTTTGTGAATCGGGACCGGCAGCGGGGGCCTTGGTCTCCAGTTTCCATGCTGCTTCGCTGGGGATAAAGGATCTAATCTCCTTTGATATGGGCGGCACCACAGCCAAGATCTGCCTGATCCATGACGGGAAACCTTCCTATTCCCGGGAATTCGAAGCGGCTCGGCTGAGCCGTTTCCAGAAAGGAAGCGGCTTCAGTTTAAAGGTTCCGGCCATTGAGATGATTGAGATTGGAGCTGGGGGGGGGTCTGTAGGTTATATTGATCGACTTGGCTTGATGAAAGTGGGGCCGGAAAGCGCCGGGGCATCTCCTGGTCCCGCTTGCTATGGCTTTGGCGGAGAGCATCCCACGGTCACCGATGCAGCTCTCCTTCTGGGCTATCTCAACCCCCAATATTTTCTGGGCGGGGAAATGTCGTTGAAACTGGATGCCGCCCGGAAGGCCCTGAAAGAGAAATTAGCGGATCCTTTAGGGGTCAGCGTTGAAGAGGCTGCCATAGGGATGAACAAGATCGTTACCGAGAACATGGCCATGGCCACCCGTATCCATATCACCGAGAAAGGAAAGGACCCCAGAAAGTATGTCCTCATGGCCTTCGGAGGCGCCGGTCCAATCCATGCCTTCCGCATCGCCGAAATCATGAAATTAAAAAAGATTATCTGCCCCGCCGCCGCAGGAACAGCATCGGCCCTAGGTTTGCTCGTCGCCCCCTTGGCTGTCGATTATGTCCGAAGTCATATGGCTCGGTTGGACAAACTGGACTGGGAACAGGTGAACCATATCTTTGGAGAAATGGAGAATGAGGGCGCGGAGGCGCTCCTATCCACAGGGGTCGATCACCGGGAGATCTTTTTCGAGAGATCGGCGGATATGCGCTATGTGGGACAATTTTACGAGATTCCTTCCCCCCTTCCTGGGGGAAGGCTTGGATCAGAAAATCTTCCGAGAATCGTGGAAGATTTTTACCAGAGCTATGAGCTGGCCTTTGGCCGCCACTTGACCGATTCTCCCATCCAGGTTCTCACGTGGAGATTGAGGGCGAGTTGTCCTTCTCCCAGCTTGAAAATCCAGTATTCCGGGAAACGATCCACCGACGAGCTTTCCGGGATCAAAGGCAAGAGAAAAGCGTACTATCCGGAAGAGGGCGAATTTGTGGCGACCAAAGTTTATGATCGATATAGCCTGGCGCCGGGGTCAACATTTCCCGGACCAGCCATCATTGAGGAAAGGGAGTCCACTACCATAGTCGGCTTCCATTCCCGCTTCCACATTGACGAAGATCTAAACCTGATTATCGAGAGAGAGTGAATGTAAGTTGGGAGTTGTAAGGTGTGAGTGGAAAGTGTAAGGAGAAAATATTCTTTTTTACCCCTCACCCCCTACTTTTTACTGTTTCTTACTGCCATCCATAAATTTCTTTTGCTCTCTCCAAGCTGATTTTCCCTTCCTCCAGGTCGCGTTTAATCATTTCTCGAGGACGTTTCTCAGGATCTCCAAAGCCTCCTCCACCCGCCGTGTGAATGACCAGGGTATCTCCAGCCTTGGCCATCGCTGTGGTTTTCGTCCGGAGGGTTCTTTTTTCCGAACCGGAGAGAAGGCAGAACTCTGAACCCTGAGCTTCGCCTCCTCCATCAATTCCCCATGGTTTAAACTTCTGCCGGTCTGACATGATGGCAAAGGTAACATCGGTAAGGAATTGAATCTCCCGGCATATCCCCAACCCTCCCCGGAACATCCCGGGTCCTTCAGAGTCTTCCCTCAAGGCATATTTCTTTATGAAAATCGGATAAAAAAGTTCAAGCTCCTCAACCGGAGTGTTTTTCGTGTTGGACACAGAGTGGACTCCATCCATCCCATCCTTATCCGGCCTGGCTCCAAAACCTCCTCCATTGGTCTCGTAGTAAGCAAAACGCGCATCTCGGTCTGGGTATTTCCCTCCAAAGGTGATCTGGTTCATGGCTCCATTAGATCCCGCCGGAACCCGGTTGGGCATGGCTTTGAGCAAAGCCCGGGAGACCGCATCAATCAACCGCCGGCTGATTTCCCATCCTCCGGCTATGGCGGCAGGGAATCGGCAGTTAAGCGCCTTTCCCTCTGGAATGGTTAACTTCACAGGCCGGTAGCATCCCTCGCTTTGCGGGATGTCCGGGTCGGTAAGACATCGCAAAGTGTACATAATCAAGGATAAAGCCATCGAGGAAGTACAATTGGTTGGTCCTTTCCTTTGGGGGGAGGATTCTGATAGGTCAAATTCGATTTGATCACCCTGTTTTCTAATGGTAACGGCGATCCTCACGGGATCGTCTGTAATTCCATCATCATCCAGATAATCCACACCTGTATATTCCCCCTCAATCAACTTTTCGATTTCCGCACGCATCCTCCGTTCGGCATAACGGATGGTTTCTTCGGCATAAAAGCCGAGTTCATCAAACCCATATCGTTCGATCAATTCGCTGATCCGGCGAATCGCCAGGTTGTTGGCGGCAATCTGCGCCTGCAGGTCCCCTTTTCTTTCTTCCGGAGTCCGCACGTTGGCCAGAATCATTTTTAAAAGGTCTTCTTGCAGAACCCCGGATTTAAAAAGTTTGATCGAGGGGATGCGGATCCCTTCCTGATAAATCTCCGTGGTATTCCCCGGAACGCTTCCAGGGGCAATTCCTCCAACATCTGAATGGTGTGCCAGGTTGGCCACAAAACCCCAGAGCCGGTTTTTGTAGAATACGGGAGAAATCATGATAATGTCAGGCAGGTGTGTTCCTCCCCGATAAGGATCATTTACCACGATCGTATCCCCGGGCTTCAGTTCATCGATCCGATGCTCCTTCATGGTATTCTTCAGGATGTTGGTAAAAGCTCCCAGATGGCCAATCTGGTGGGCGGTCTGAGCTACCATTTCCATCTTGTGATTAAAAATGGAACAGGTATGATCCTCTCTCGTTTTGATATTGGGGGAGTAAGAAGACTTTTTAAGGGCAATGCCCATCTCCTCGGTGACTCCGATCAAGGAGTTCTTGATGATTTCCAGCTTAATTGGATCGACCTTCATTCTTCCCGTCCTTTTTCCAGAAAGATGGTTCCGTCCTCGTCCACCAGCCCCTGCCATCCTGGCGGAATGATCGCGGTTGAATTGGGGCTCAGGACGATGCCTGGACCGATAATCTTCTCACCGAGTCTGAGGGAGGCCTTATCGACAAAAGTATATTCTTCCTTTTGTCTTTTCGTGGGGGAGAAGATGCAGGCAATTCTATGCGTTCGGCTTTTATCCGTAGTTCCTTTTTTACTAACCAATCGGGGTTTGGGGGTAAGGGCGAAGCAGCTAAGGCGCAGGTTCACGAGCTCAACCGGTTCTTTTCGATCACAGTAGCCGTATAATTCTTCGTGGAGCCGATGAAATTGCTCAACCGCTTCTTCCTTGGAGACCCGATCTTTGGCCTGAGAATTCAGGGGCACGTTGATCTCGAAAGACTGACCTACGTATCTCAAATCCAATGATCGTTCCACTTTCAGACTCAAGGCGGGCAGATCTTGCAATTTGGCCGAGGCCCTGACCATCAATTCGTAAAAAACCTTCTCCATCTCCTTTTCTGTGACGGAGCTCATTTTGCAAGGATGCGCCTGAACAAAATCATACCGATAATCTGCAAGCGCGGCGCCCAGAGCGGAAAAAACTCCGGCAAAATCAGGGAGCAAGATTTTTCGAATTCCCAATTGTTCGGCAATAAAACAAGCATGGAGCGGCCCAGCGCCGCCGAAGGCAATGAGGGAAAAGCTTCCCAGGTCATATCCCTTGGTCATCCCCTGCATGCGGATGGCCTGAGCAATGTTATGGTTCATCACCTCGATGGCTCCGGCAGCGACCTCTTCTGCGGAAAGGCCGATTGGAGAACCTACCCTCTCCAGGGCCTCCTGCGCTTTCTTCTTTTCAATCTGAATCCCCTTTTGCAAAAAATATTTGGGCTGGAGGGTTCCGATGAGCAGATGGGCATCCGTGATGGCCGGCTCTTTCCCGCCCAGCCCATAACATACCGGGCCGGGATCGCTTCCGCAAGAATGAGGCCCTACTCGTAGGGATCCCCCGCTGTCCACCCAGATTACACTGCCTCCTCCTGCGCCGATGGACTTCACATCGATCATCGGAGTTCGAATCGGTAATCCCCCCACGGTGGATTCGGTAGTCCAGCCGGGAAGGCCATCCTTGATCAGACAGGTGTCACAGCTTGTCCCTCCAATGTCCATACTGATCACGTTGGAGATCTGGTTCAATTTGGTCAAATAGGTGGCGGCGGTCACCCCTCCAGCCGGTCCGGATAACGCAGTGGTGATCCAATGGTCCCGCAGTGCTTCCACCGTAGCAATTCCTCCGTTAGATTGGAGGAGCCTCAGCTTGGCGGAAAGATTTAGGGGGAGAAGATCATCATTCATCTTTTGGGTATATCGATTGAGCACCGGCGTGATGAAGGCATTAGCGCAAGTGGTGCTAGTCCGCTCATATTCCCGGTATTCGGGAAGAACACGGGAAGAGAGGGAGATGGAATAGTCGGGGTTTTTGGCCCTGAGTATCTCGGTCACATACTCTTCATTCTTTTTATCCAAGAATGAAAAAAGGAAGGTGATTGCTACAGACTCTATGCCATCTCGAAGGAGTTTTCTGGCGATTTCTTCAATTTCTTCTTGACTGGGTGTGGCTAGGATTGCCCCGTCACTCTTCACTCGTTCCCTCACCTCATACCGCCATTTTCTTGGGACTAAGGATAGAGGCTTTTCCACCGTCCAGTCAAAGAGGCTGGGCCGGATTTGTCTGCCAATCTCCAGAACATCCCGAAACCCCTCGGTTGTAAGAAGAGCGGTCTTTGCCCCCTTCTTTTCGATCAAGTTATTTGTGGCCATGGTTGTCCCGTGGAGGATGGATCGGACTTTCTCTCCACCGATGCCTGCCTGATTCATGGCCGTATGAACCGCCTTGATGACTCCGTCGGCTGGATTGGGATAAGTAGTGAGAACCTTTATCTCCAGGATTTCCCCAGTCTCTTCCTCCAGGAGAACAAGGTCTGTGAAGGTCCCTCCAACATCCACCCCAATTCTATATGAAGACATTAAGTTTCCTTTCTGGCCAAACGCCAATGATAAAAGGCTGCCCCATAATTCATGAAGGGTATTAAATTTGACGGACAGAGTCAAGGACCGTTTTTTTGTTAGGCTGGTCCCCTTAATCCACTCCTCTACCCCCCGTGATCAACGGAAAGCCTAAAAACGAGTTGACTCCAACAACCAGGTGTGATATTTTGCGTATAATTTAATGATTGGAAGAGGAAGTGGGAGTATGGAGAAGTATTTGATCTCTGAAATGACTTGGCCGGAGCTCAAGAAGGTCGCTGAAGAAAAACAAACCATCATTATCCCCGCAGGAACCAACGAAAACAACGGACCCCATCTTCCTCTCTCGCTGGATGCCATTGTAGCCTATGAGATATCTCTCCGACTGGCCCGAGAGACCGATCTTCCGGTTGCCCCGTTCATTCCCTGGGGAAACTCTGCTCTTTTTTCCCGGTATCCCGGAACGATCGTGATCCGAAGTGAAATCCTAATCGAGCTGGTCAAAGATATCTGCCGGAGCTTGGGGAATCATGGTTTCAAAAGATTTTTCATCCTTACGCCCCATCTGCCCAATATCTGGTCTTTCAACATAGCCGGCGAAACCCTGAGAAAAGAGGGTTATTTAGTCCTCACTTTAGACTGGTGGCGGCTACAAAACAAATTGTGTGCCGATCTGGTAGAAGGGAAATCTTTCCCCATGGGTCATGCCAGTGAACTGGCTACCTCTCTTCTCTGGGCTCTTCGGCCCGATCTGGTTCGGCAGGATCAAATGAAGGCAGAGGTTCCTTCTAATCCATTTTATTTAAAACATAGCGGCGACTATCCGGTGCTCTTCATGTACAGCGATATGAGACAATTGAGCGCCTGCGGCGTGATCGGGGACCCCACGAAGGCCACCAAGGAAAAGGGAGAAGAAATTATCAAAAGGTGCATGAAGTATTTAGTGGAACTATGCCAGGATTTGCAGAAGGCGGAACTCCCATACCCGGAAGGCGTGAATCCACTTACAGATGGGGAGAAATAGGGATGAAAGAAAAAGTTGAAGTGGCTGCGGTGCAGATGAACATTGCCTGGCTGGACCCGGAAAAAAACCTAAATAACATGCTCCAATTCATCGAAAAAATCCAGCAGGAGAAAGGGGTGGATTTAATCGTTTTCCCGGAATTAGCCAACACCGGTTATATCAAGGAAAGAAATAAAGAATTTGGCCGGGATTATTTTAAAAAAGCCGCGAAAATCCCGGGACCCTTTACCAAAGGACTCGGGGAGGCAGCCAAAAAGTACGGAATTTACCTCATCGCCGGATTGTGCGAACTTCATCCGGAAATACCGGCCAGCGTGTACAACTCCGCCGTCCTAATCAACCCCCAAGGAGAAATAGAGGGAGTCCACCATAAATTGCACATTCCCGGGGAGGAGAACCATTATTTCTATCCGGGAACTACAGTGAACGTCTATAAAACGGAACTGGGCAATATGGGGATGGTTGTCTGTTATGATGCCATCTTCCCGGAAATTTCGCGGGTCCTGACCCTTAAAGGGGCCGAGATCATCTGCGCTCCTTTTAATCGACCGAAGAGGCCATCTTACGACAGTCTCTATCATGTGGCTGCGATGCGAGCCTACGAGAACCGGATCTATTTTGTGGCCTGCAACCGGGTGGGAAAGGAGATGGGCGAATTTATGGGCCGAAGTGCGATTGCCGCCCCAGATGGTCAGATCCTGGCCCGTTCGGAAGGGGAAGAAGAAGAGGTCCTCTATGCCACCTTCTACGAGGATAGGATGCTAGAAGAGAGAGCCTTCTTCCCCATTTTTGCCGATCGTCGGCCTGAGCTCTACGGGGAAATCGTTCAACGTTTTTAAGCCGGTTTGGGTCGCGGGCCCGAAGAGAATTCATCATGGAGTCTTTCCAGGGCATCCTTGTAGGACTTTCAGTTGTCCTAACTCCCATCAACCTTTTCTTTTGTTTCATGGGAGTTTTTATAGGGACCCTTATCGGCGTTCTTCCCGGTATTGGGCCAGCAGGCACTGTGGCCCTATTGCTTCCCTTCACTTTCAACCTTCCCGCGGTTACGGCGATTATCATGCTGGCTGGAATTTTCTATGGGTCCATGTATGGAGGCTCGACTACTTCTATCTTGGTCAACATTCCTGGAGAAGCCGCCTCGGTCGTTACCTGCTTGGACGGATACCAGATGGCCAGGCAAGGAAAGGCGGGGAGGGCCTTAGGAATCGCAGCCTTCGGGTCTTTCATCGCCGGAACCTTTGGGGTTTTTTTGCTCCAATTGATGGCTCCGCCAGTGGCCCGATTCGCCCTGAATTTTGGGCCAGCCGAATTTTTTGCCCTTATCTTTTTCGCTCTAACCTTGTTGGCCTACCTGGCCTCTGGCTCCATGATCAAAGCCTTTGCCATGGCTGCCGTCGGAATGATTATCGGAACCGTCGGGATTGATAGTGTTTCAGGGGTTATCCGTTTTACTTTTGGGATTAAAGAATTGTACGACGGTCTGGGCATCGTTCCGGTCGTCATGGGCCTTTATGGGGTGGGGGAGGTCTTGGTAAATTTAGAACAGACCTTCAAAAGGCAGATCTTCCAGACTCATATCGGAGGTTTGCTTCCCGATAGGGAGGATTGGAAGGCTTCAGCCAAACCCATTGCCCGCGGTTCGGTTTTGGGGTTTTTCCTGGGGGTCCTTCCCGGCCCGGGAAATATTATCTCCTCCTTCGTCTCCTATACCGTAGAAAAGCGGATTTCCCGGAATCCGGGTAAATTTGGCCAAGGGGCCATTGAAGGGGTGGCCGGTCCCGAATCGGCCAACAATGCCGCCACCGCCGGAGCTTTTATCCCCCTTTTGACCTTCGGGATTCCTACCTCGGCGACGATGGCTCTTCTTTTAGGTGCCCTGAGAATCCACGGGGTCATCCCCGGTCCTTTGCTTTTAGAAAATCATCCCGATGTTTTCTGGGGAACCATTATGAGCATGTACTTGGGGAATATCATGCTTTTGATCCTGAATCTTCCCCTGATCAGGATCTGGGTAAGACTCCTGAGGGTACCCTATGGAACCCTTTTCCCCCTTATCTTCCTTTTCTGTTTAATCGGAGCTTACGCCAATAATAACAGTCTTTTGGAGATCAATCTGATGGTCTTCTTCGGTCTCATCGGTTATTTATTGAGAAAGACCGGTTTCGAGCCTGCTCCCTTGATCTTTGCCTATATCTTGTGCCCTATGTGGGAAGAGTCCTTTAGGCAATCGCTAATTGTTTCGAGTGGCGACCTGGCCATATTTTTCAAAAGGCCCATTTCCGCAACCCTTATGTTCTTGACTCTATTTTTCATCTTATCTTCGATTTTTTCCTCGGTGAGGAGGAGAAAATTGCTGGAAAAGATCGGGGAAGGAGGTGAGGGTGCCGTCCGTTAGCTCGAAGACTATTCCCTGCTCGATCGAGGGGATTTGCTTTACTCCCCAGGACTCCCTAAACATGATGAACTCATGAGCGACGACCCAGATGATTTTTAGGAAGGAGGGAAAGAAATGAGAAAAGATAGGAGAAAAATTAAGGCAGCGATTGCGGTGGCCGTTCTTTTGGTTTTGACCTTGGCGGCAAATCAATCCTTCGCCCATGAGAAGTTTCCCAGCAAACCGGTTACCCTGATTATTTCCTGGTCCGCAGGAGGGGGACAAGATTTGACGGCCCGAGCCCTGCAACCTCATTTGGGAAAAGCCTTGGGCCAAACTGTCGTGATCATCAACAAGCCGGGGGGAGGGGCATCCATCGGATTTAATGAAATCGCCAATTCTACCCCCGATGGCTACACCATCGGTCAGGCCTCGCCGTCGATTAATATTCTTAAATATACAATGAAGGCGGAAATCGATTATGTGAAATTTGAACCCCTTATGTTCGGCGGCTATTCGCCCTGCGCCATCCTGGTTCGGAAAGAAGCTACATGGAACACCCTGAAAGAGTTCCTCGAATATGCCAAAGCAAATCCGGGGAAAATCCGGATGGGAAATTCTGGTCATGGAGCCATCTTTCATATTTCAGCCATCGGGATGGAGCAGGCCGCAGGGGTCAAGTTTATCCACGTACCCTATAAAGGAACAGCCCCATCTATTCCAGCAATACTGGGAGGGCATATCGATGCCATCGTCGCTGGGATCACGGATACGTTTCATCTCATACAAGGAGGGAAATTAAAGGCTGTGGGAGTCGCCGCTCCAGAAAGAAGTAAATTCGTCCCTGAAGCCCAAACGTTTAAAGAGCTGGGAATGGACGCCGAATTCATAACCTTCTATTCCTGGCTCGGCCCTAAGGGGATTTCCAAAGATAGAGTAACCGTCCTTTATCAAGCCTTTAAAAAGGCAGTGGAAACCAAAGAATTTAGGGACTACTGCGACAGTCAAGGAGTCACCATCTCTACCAAAGGACCCGATGAGTTTGCCAAGTTTTTATCCCAAGAAGATAAGAAGTGGAAGGAACTGGTTACCATTGGGGGGATCAAACCCGAGTAAAGATAGAATTCAGTAGTCAGGAGCCAGAATTTAGGAGACAGAAAGAGACCGTAAGTCGTAAGGCCCGAGTGCGTGAGAAGGAAACCTTTTACCATTCACTACTCACCATTCACCATTTACGCCCTCACGCCTTGCGCTCTTGCGATTTGCGGCTTAAGGAGGTCTGAGATGTATGGATGGCGAGGGAAGATCGGCCTGATTGTCCCGTCCTCTAACACAACTTGTGAAATGGAATTTCACCATATGGCTCCCGATGGGGTATCTGTGCATACGTCCAGGGTATTCAACCCAGAGGTCACGGAGGAGGGGGAGAAGGAAAAGGCGATGATGGAGATGAGCACAGAGCTCCTGCGAGCGGCCAGGGAAGTGGCCAGCGTCCAGCCCGGCGTCATAATTTATGCCTGCACCACTGCGAGCTTCATCAAAGGCCCTGGTTATGATCGAGAACTCGGGGAAAAGATAAAGAGGGAGACAGGGATCCTCGGTTATTCGACAACCACAGCAGTGGTGGAAGCTTTGAAGGCCTTTGGGCTGAAGCGAATTGCCCTGGCTACCCCCTATGCCCAATTCATCGGTGAAAAGGAAACCCGCTTCTTGGAGGAGGAGATTCCCGGGTTGAAAGTCGTCGCCCAAAAGCATCTGGGATACGTGGCCAACCTCCCCAAAGGGCGCCTGACCCCTCAATCGGCCTATCAAACTGCGCGGGAAGTTGATCGACCCGAAGCAGAGAGCCTTTTCATCAGTTGTACCAACTGGAGAACTATTGAAATCATCGAGCAGTTGGAAAAAGACTCCGGAAAACCGGTTATCTCGAGCACCCAAGCTTCTTTCTGGATGGCCCTGAAAACCCTCGATGTCCCCGGGCCCAAGGGCTTCGGGAGCCTTTTTCAAAAATAGTTTTTGGGACGCAGATGAACGCAGATTTTTTGGATTCGTTAGAAAATAGCTTTCAAATCTCCCCAACCCCCTTTTCGTAAAGGGGGGCGGGGGGGATTTTCATTGTTCGCGGGTGTCGCTCCAATCATGAAAAATTAGATTAATTTTTTTCTATGAACGTCGGCGAAAATCTGCGTCCAATATTTTTAAGGGAGTTCAAATATGTATGGATGGCGGGGTAAAATCGGATTGATCGTTCCTTCTTCCAACACAGTTTGCGAGGAAGAGTTCTACCGGATGCTTCCGGAGGGGGTTTCCCTCCACACCGCCCGGGTATTCAACCCTGTCGTGGAGACTGAAAAAGAGAAAGAAGCGGCGATGATGGGCATGAATACGGAAATTGAACGGGCTGCCCGCGAGCTTTCCAGCGTTGAACCCACGGTGATCATCTATGCCTGTACGACTGGTAGCTTCATCAAGGGACCGGGATATGACAGAGAGGTTGGAGAGAGGATAAAGAAGGAAGCGGGAGTTCCTGGCATCTCCACCAGTAGCGCCGTGATTCAGGCCCTCCGGACTCTGAACCTGCACAAGATCGTTCTGGCCAGCCCGTATAATCAACAGATTGGGAAGAAGGAAAAAGTTTTTTTGGAAAAGGCCATTCCTGGCCTAACGATCTTAAAGGAAAAGCATCTCGGTTTGCTCAATGCTTTAGATAAAGGTTGCCTTCCCCCTGCCGATGCTTATCGGACAGCCCGGGAGATCGATATCGCCGAGGCCGAGGGCATCTTCATCAGTTGCACCAATTTCCGGACGATCGAAATCATCGAATCGCTGGAGGCGGATACGGGAAAGCCCGTAGTGACCAGTAATCAAGCCTCCCTCTGGCTGGCCCTAAAGGAAATTGGCGTCGGCGGCGTGAAAGGTTATGGGGAACTATTTCATCATTAGAAGATTCTGACTCTCACGCCTCTCTCCGGCGGGCAGGGGTATTGCCCAAAAGGGATGGTTAAACGAACTGATCAAGGAGGTAAAATATGAAAATCGATATCAGCGCTGACGTGGGAGAAAGCTTCGGACGCTGGAAGTTGGGGTTTGACGAGGAGTTAATGGAATATATCTCTTCGGCTAACGTGGCCTGTGGTTTTCATGCTGGTGAACCCATGGTGATGCGGCATACGGTGAAACTGGCCCAGAAACATGGAGTGAAGATCGGGACCCATGTGGGCTTCCCGGATCTCATGGGGTTCGGGCGGAGATTGATGGCCCTCTCACCTGAAGAGTACCTCAACTATTCCCTGTATCAGGGCGGAGCTCTTCAGGCCATCGCCCGGGCTGAGGGAGAAGAACTTCAACACTTCACCTGGCACGGCAGCGCCGGAACTTCCTTTAACAGCGACAATGAAGAGATTGCCCGGGCAGGGATCGCCGCCGTCGCCCAATTGGATAAAGAGCTGATCGTCCCCTTGATCTACGGCCCCAAAGGAGATTTGATGGCCCGAGAGGCGGCCAAGGCCGGACTGAAGGTGGTGCGGAAGTTCTTCGCCGATCGGGCCCTGGACGCCAGCGGAATGCTCATATCCCGGAAAAAAGCCGGGGCCGTTATTACCGATCCGGAAGAGTGTGCGGATCGTGTTTTGCGGATGGTGACCGAGGGGAAGGTTACAACCATTGAAGGAAAAGAAATGGACGTTTCCGGGCAGACCGTCATGGTTCACGGAGACACTTCCAGCGCGGTCAAAGTAGCTCAGACCATACGGAAGAGACTGGAAACAGCGGGAGTCCAGGTCGTTCCCATGAGGGAGTTGATTTAATTCATAGAGCGCAGATTTACCCTGTTAGATAGGAAACATCTAACAGGGTAAACGCAGATTTTCAGGATTAAGAAAAGGCTTAAGGTATAGGGCGCAAGGCGCAAATGGCAAAGGCGTAAATGCGAAAATGTGTAGATGGGTAGATGTGTACATGCATTGACACCTTTAGGCTTTCACCCCTTTATCCGTCAACACTTCCACGCGTTTAAATTTAGCCCCTTTTTATCTGCGCAAATCTGCGTCCCCAAAAATTTAGAGGAAGGTTGTGGAGGTTTTAGAAGTTCTTCAGCCCGGCGCCCTGACTACGATTCAGGATCGCGGACGATATGGATACCAGCAGTACGGAGTATCGGTCTCGGGAGCCATGGATAAATTCTCCCTCAGAGTTGCTAACCTTTTGGTGGGCAATGATGGTGGGGCAGCAGCTCTCGAGATCACGGTAATCGGGCCCAAATTAAAATTCCTGAGGGAATTGCAGATCGCCATCACCGGGGGAGACCTCTCTCCCCAGATCAACGCGGTTCAGGCACCCATGTGGCAGGCCCTGGATTTGAAGGGGGGCGATGTCCTTTCTTTCGGCCCTCCCAAGAGCGGCTGCCGGGCTTATTTGGCTATATCCGGGGGAATCGACATTCCTCTGATAATGGGGAGCCATTCCACTCACCTTCTTTCCAAATTAGGAGGCCTGGGCCGGGCCTTGGCCAAGGGGGACGTGCTTGAGGTGAAGGAATCAAAGGCCAGTTGCTTCCGACTGAATCCTGCTTATCGCTTTCCACCAGATTTAATTCCAGTATATGGGAAGGAATGGATGGTGCGGGTGGTCCCCGGACCCCAGAGTGATTATTTCACCCACCGGGGGATCGAGACTTTCTTAACCAGCGAGTACGAGATCACGCCGCAAGCCGACCGGATGGGATACCGACTGAAGGGCCCCAAAATTAAGCATAAATTGGGGGCCGACATCCTTACAGATGCTACCCCCCCTGGTTCAGTGCAGGTCCCCGGAGATGGCATGCCCATTATACTCCTCACCGATGGCCAGACGACTGGGGGTTACTCCAAAATCGCCGTGGTGATAACGATAGATCAGGATCGACTGGGTCAGGCCAAGCCTGGGGACAAGGTTCGGTTTCAAAAAATAAGCGTAGTCCAGGCCCAAAGAGTTCTTAAAGAGCAAGAAGACCAAATCCAGAAAATAAAAAGGGCAGCCCTCCTTGCGGTTTGATCATGTATAGAAAAGCGCGCTATCTGATCGTTGGGGATAAAGGAATCTCAGTGGAGTTTGGCAACGCCCTGAGCGAGGAAATTAACCGCCAGGTTCAAAAATTATGGGTTAGCCTCAAGAAAGCCGACCTTCCCGGAATCATAGAGTCCTTCCCTACCATCCGTTCGTTGTTCCTTTATTACAATCCGTTGGAGACCGGGGTAAAAAGATTAATCCGGGAACTTAAATTTTTGGAAGCCCATATGGCGGAGATTGATCTTCCACCATCTCGTCTCTTTGAAATTCCCTGCCTGTATGGGGGAGAATACGGGCCAGATCTCGATCTCGTTGCCGGGCTGCTCCAGATCACTCCGGAGGAAGTCATAGAAATCCACAGCGGCAAAGAATATTTCATCTATGACACGGGTTTTATCGGCGGCTCTGCCCATTTCAAAGTTTCCCCACCCCTCGATTCTTTGACTAGGAAGAAGACTCCCAATTTGGGGGTTCCTATAGGAGCCGTGCTGATTGCTGGCGGGATGGGCAGTGCTTTCAAACCGATCGCGGGGCCGACCGGTTGGTATTGGATCGGGACCTCTCCTCTGCGGCAGTGGTTTCCGAAAAAAGATCCGCCTTTGTTAATCAATCCTGGGGATAAAGTCATTTACCGTCCAGTTAAAAAGGATGAATTTGAAGAGATAAAAAAAATGGTCAATGAAAGCCGATTCACAGCAAAAATTCGGGAACCCAAGGAGTGATGATGTCGTAAAAAGTCCGAAAACTCCTTTTCCCGTCATTCCGGCGAAAGCCGTCGCCTCAGGCGGACAGTTATTTCAAGGAGTTATCAAACCTCTGGACTCCGGTTTTCACCTGTCTGCCAGGCACAGGCAGGCCGGAGTGACGACTTTTTACGAGGCCATCAAGGAATAATTTCCAAAGTAAATGAGGCTCTTGCAAAAGTCCTAAACACCGACATTCCCGCCCCCGCTTTCGCGAGGGGAAACTTCAGCGGGAATCCAGGGCAGCCTGAAAAATCTGGATTCCGGGTCGCGCTTCGCCCTGTACACCATGCGGTGCAGGGCTTCGCTTGCCCGGAATGACGATTGAGCGCCAGATTTTGAGATTTGCAAAAATCTCAAATGATAATCAAGAAAATGAAAGGAGTGGTATTCAATGGCGGTCGATATAGATCGGTTTTTAGCAAAGAGAGTGCAGTCAAAGATGGCCAAAGGGGTACATGATATAAACCGCATGGCCAAGCAATTGGAGAAGTCCGGGCATAAAATCGTCCGTCTGGTGCAAGGTGAACCGGATTTTGACACCCCGGCGCATATTAAAAAGGCGGCGGAAGAAGCCCTAACTAAGGGGATGACCCATTACTCCCCGGTGGAAGGATTGGAGGAAGTACGCCGGATTGTGGCCGAAAAGATCAAAAGGGATATAGGGGTAAATTATATTCCTGAGAAAGAGGTCCTGGTTACTGAGGGAGGAACCCTCGGTCTCTTCATTGCTATTATGGCCCTGATTAACCCCGGGGATGAAATCATTCTTCCTGAGATTACCTTTGGGCCTTATTTAAACATGCTGAGTCTGGCCGAAGGGAAACCGGTCTTTATCCCTGTGGAAAGAAAAGGGGAAAATTTCGTCATCCATTGGGAAGAGATTACCAAGCTGGCTACATCCCGCACCAAAGCCGTGCTCCTGAACAACCCCCAGAACCCTTTGGGAATTGTGATGAGTAGAAAAGAATTAGAGCTGGTGGGGGAGATGGTTATAAAGAAAGACCTGATGGTGATCAGCGATGAGGTTTATGAAAAACTGACCTTCGACGCCCTTAAGCATATCAGCCTTGCCTCCCTCTCTGAAGAATTGAAGGAGAGGACCATCATTGTAAATAGTTTCTCTAAAACGTATGCCATGACCGGCTGGCGGGTAGGATTCACTGCTGCCAATCCGGAATTAACCAGGGCCATGTCCCGCATCTATCAGGGTTCGGCCCGTTGCGCCGCTCCCTTTACCCAGATGGCGGTGAAGGCGGCTATTCAGTCATCGCAGGACTGCGTGGAGGAAATGAGGCAGCAATACGATGAACGGAGAAAGGCGCTCTATAACGGGCTGAAAGAAATTGAAGGGATGATTGTTCCGTATCCACAGGGGGCCTTTTACATCTTTGCCGATGTCCGGGCTTTCGGCATGACCTCCTGGGATCTTACTCTGCACCTCCTGCAGGAGGGCCATGTAGTAGTCAGCCCGGGCTCTTATTATGGCCCCGGAGGTGAAGGCTATATCCGCTTCTCCTATGCCACTCCAAAAGAGGAGATCCTTATCGGCCTGGAAGGGATCAAAAAAGCATTAAAAGAAATCAGAAAGAAATGACGCTGAAGGCTATCACGCCGGCCAATGATCAACTGACCGCCGATCGTTTTTATCTCCCCACCTTTATTATGGCCCGGACGGGAGGGGGAATCTCTCGGGAGCACAAGGCAGTATTTCAATCATGGATATGGGCGGGGCTTCCCTCCATGATGCCCTGCCTTCCTTCGATCCCGCCTTTTCTTTGCGGAAGAAAAGCACGGGCTATTGTCCAATCTTTTTCCCGCCGGTGCTCCCTCTTTCATCCCCCTCCCGTCCGGGCTTCGCCTATCACTTTGAATTTATGTATCAGTTTAGAATTTTGAAAAAATGGCACAACGCATCTGTTTGGGTTCGGGGGCCAGGCCGGAACGCGCCGGAAGCATCGGTTGGGCTTCCCCTTGTCTCCGAGGATGAAAGCTTGTTTCCTCCGAAGGAGGCGGGGAGTATTTTCCCCGCCCCATTCACGGAGAAATAAACGCCTTATGATTCCAAGCGGGCCGGCCTGGCCCCCGAACCCTGGAATCCCTTGGCCCTGGCGACACGCCTTTTTCAAAGCACTAAAGTGAGCTTCTTGCAAAAGTCCGTAATTTACCCTTCGACAGGCTCATGGTGAACGGGCTTAGGTTGAAATTATTTAGTTTTTCCGTTCGTGGTGAGCTTGTCGAACCACAAAAAAATACTTTTGCAAGAGGCTCAAAGTGTTACGAATTTATTCAAAAGTGAAAATGGGCAAGGATGATTAAACATTGACAGGCCTGGTTTAAAAAGATAGCATAACGAGGTTTTAAAAAAACTGGCTTTGGAGGTGACTATGCGAAAGAAAATTGTTTTATTAGCTATGGTTTTTTTTATTGCCGGTCTGGCCGGTTCTGTTTCCCCGGCTCAATCCGCCGAAGAAGTGACGGTTTATTCAGGCAATATGCAAGGGCTGAATGACCTGGCGGCGGCCGAGTTTCAAAAGGCCACCGGCATCAAAGCCAACATCGTGCGAGTTCCTTCCGGGGTGGCCATGAAGAAGATGAGGGCGGAGAAGGACAATCCCCAGGGAGACATCATCTGGGGGATTAGCAAAGTAGCCCTCATGGCCAATGTTGATCTCCTTGCCCCCCACAAGTCCAAGTTTTTCGACCTGGTTGATGCGGAATTCCGCGACCCGGAACACCGCTGGATCGGGACGAATCTACAGGTCCCGGTTCTCATGTACAATAAAACTTTAGTAAAGGACGCGGAGGCGCCCCGGAAGTGGAGCGACCTTCTGGACCCCAAGTGGAAGAACAAGGTCGCTTATACCAACCCGGCGAACTCTTCCTTCTCCTTCACCGTCTTCACCATGATGCTCCACGGTTTCGGCAACAATGAGGCGGCCTGGAAGAAGATGGAGGCCTTCCTGGCCAACATGCAGATCGTTGAACAGTCGGCCATGGTGCCTTCGACCGTTGAAAAGGGAGAATTCCCGGTGGGTGTGGCTTTGGAGTATATGGGCGCCCGGTATTTGGCCGCAGGGGCCAAGATAGGCATGATCTACCCCGAAGATGGGACCGCTGCCCAGGCCGAGGGCGCCGGAATCATCAAAGGGGGAAAGAACCGCAAGCCGGCGGAGAGGTTTGTGGACTTCTGCAACGAGAAAAGCTTTCGGGAGATGGTGATCAAAGAAATGTTCCGTCGGCCGGCCCGGAAAGACCTCGATTTCTCCAAGATCGTTCCCATGCCCCCCCTTTCCCAGATCAAATCCATGCCCGGTTTTGTGGACACCGATTACCTTAATGACCGGGAAAAGATACTGGCTCGCATCAAAGACATCCTGCTGAGGATCAAGTAGCTAAAAAACCCCGCAGGGCCTCCCAAAATGCGCATGGGAGGCCCAATTTTTTTGGGGAGGAGAAACGGGTGAGTATCCGGATTTCAAAGGTCACAAAAAGATTTGGGCATATAGAGGCGGTTAAAGATGTAAGCCTGGAGATCAAAACGGGTGAGTTCTTCACCCTTTTAGGCCCGAGTGGTTGCGGGAAAACCACTCTCCTTCGCAGCATTGCTGGATTCAATCAGCCGGAAGCAGGAGAGATTTATTTCGGAGATAAACGGGTTGATAAAATTTCCGCCCACAAAAGAGGGATCGGCATGGTTTTTCAAAACTACGCGGTCTTTCCCCACCTCACGGTCTATGACAACGTGGCCTATGGATTAAAGGCTCGAAAAATGCAGACCGACGAGATCAAGCCGCGGGTAGAAAAAGCCCTGCAGATGGTTCGCCTGGGTGGATTGGAGAATCGCCTTCCTAACCAGCTTTCCGGAGGACAGCTGCAGCGCGTGGCCATCGCCCGAGCCCTGGTGATTGAACCTCAGGTCCTTCTGATGGATGAGCCGCTGAGTAATCTCGATGCCAAACTGCGGGTGGAGATGCGAGGCGAAATCCGGGAGCTTCAGCGGCAGATGAAGATTACCACCATCTACGTCACCCACGACCAGGAAGAGGCCCTTTCCATCTCTGACAGGATTGCCGTCATGAATTACGGAGTCGTAGAACAGGTGGGCAGACCCTGGGAAGTCTACAGTACGCCGGTTAATCGCTTTGTTGCCGGATTTATCGGCACGACGAATTTCTTCGAAGGGGAGGGGACAGGGCAAGAAGGGCTGGTTAGGGTCGGGGAAGTCCTGCTGAAAGTGCCCCGGGTGATCCGCCCAGCCGGAGAAAAGGTTTTCTTTGCCATCCGTCCCGAGGCCTTCAAGGTGCCGGAGCAGATTCCGGACGAAGAGCGGGCGGACTTGTTTCGTCTTCAGGCCAAAGTCGCCAAGGTGGAGTACCTGGGTTACATGACTAAGTACGACTTAGAGTTGGGAAAGAGCTTAAATGCCAAGATGGTCTCCTACGACGTCCTTCCAGAAAATCTGCGCAGGGAAGGAGAATCGTTGGAAGTCCTTTACGACCCCCAAAGGGTTCTGGTTTATTAGAGGGAGCTTTCAATGAAGTCGTCCTTCTGGAGTTTGACCACCATCCTGATCTTCATCGTTTTTCTCTTCTTCATGATCGTTCCAGTGATCAACCTCTTCACCGGAAGTTTCCAGACCGAGGAGGGGGGGCGGTTCTCCCTGGAGAACTACCACAGCTTTATGAAATATCCCTCCTACTGGAGGAGTTTCTACCACTCTGTGATCATCGGTCTGATCTCGGCCGCGGGGGCCATCATCGTAGGAGTCCCCCTGGGGTTCATGGTGGCCCGCTGGAATGTAATCGGCAAACCCTTTATCATTACATTGTCCACCCTTCCCCTGATGCTTCCTACCTTCATGGCCGCCTTTGCCTGGATAATCCTTTTGGGGCGGGGGGGGGTGGTCACTAAGTATCTGGAGGCCCTGGGGATTCAGATCGGGTCGATCTACGGATACCCCGGGATGATCCTTGTCTTTGTATCCCAGCTATATTCCTATGTCTTCCTGATGACTCTTTCAGCCTTTAGGTCCATTGATGAGTCCCTCGAGGAGGCCAGCCGAAGTTTAGGGGCCAGCCCGTTGCGGACCTTCCTTAAAGTCTCTTTCCCCCTGGTACTTCCCTCGATCCTCTCCGGGGCCCTTCTGACCTTCATGTCGGCCATCGAGAACTTCGGTGTCCCCATGATTATTGCCCAGCAGACGCCTAACCTGGTGGTCAAGGCCTATGTGGAATTTACCAGTGAAGTAGGCAAACACCCTGGTATGGCTTATACCCTCTCGATGGTGCTCGTCTTTATTACCATGGCTTCACTCATCGCCCAGCGCTATTACCTTTCCAAACGCAATTTCATCCAGGCAGCTCGGGGAAAACCCCTGGTCAAGCAGCTTTCCACCGGAAAGAGAGTCGCGGCCAGCGCGATCATTTATGCCTTCCTTATCTTCACCCTGATCCCTTTTTTCGTGGCCTTAATCCTCTCTTTCATGGAAATGCGCGGGCCCATCTTCGTTCCCAAGTTCAGCCTGCAGAGCTACATCTATGCCTTCGAACGCTCAGCCCGCCCCATCTTCAATACTTATTTCCTGGCCACTGTGGCCACCGTTGTTTCAGTCCTCATCGGCGTTCCCACAGGCTACATTCTGACGCGGCGGAAATCCATTTACAGCAACATGCTCGATGTGGTGATCATGCTTCCCTTCGTGATTGCCGGGACCATCTTGGGTATCGCCCTGATCACCTTTTTTAATAAGGGATGGCTGGTGCTTACCGGGACATGGATGATCCTGGCTCTTTCCTATGTCATCCGGAAGATGCCTTTTATTGCCCGGTCCAGCGCTTCAATTCTTTACCAGCTCGATCCCTCTTTGGATGAGGCCAGCATCTCCTTGGGGGTCTCGCCGATGAAGACTTTCTATAAAGTGACCTTCCGCTTGATGATGGCCGGAATCGTGTCCGGGGCGATCCTTTCCTGGGTGACCATTATTTCAGAATTGAGCTCAACCATTGTTCTCCAGACCCCGGGATGGTCGACTATGACGGTGGAGATGTACCAGGGGATTATTAGCGATGATTTGGGAAAAGCTGCGGCCTTTGCTTCGATCATGATTATCTCCACGATCATTCCCCTGATTTTTGTTACCAAATACTTCAGCAAGGAACAAACACCCCTTTTATAGCCGGAAACGCTGAAATCTCCCCTTGCCGCCCTTTAGGATTGCTGGATGGCTGCTTTCCATTCCCGACTTTCCAGAAATGGAATGATGCCGCCGGCCTGCACGATCTTCTTCATCAATTCCGGCAGGGGTTGGAAGGGGATTTCGATCTTCATGGAAGGAGGAACCATGAACCACAGGAGACCATAGTGGATGGCCAGTGCCAGATCGGTCGAGCCGACCGCCGTAGCCAGGGCGTTCAGGGCCCCATTGGTCGTGGTATGAGAATCAGACCCGATGACCAGTTGCCCTGGCAGGACATGTCCTTTCTCAGGAATAAGCTGGGCAGATCCCTTCCCCCTCCGCATATAGAGTACAACCGGACTTCTCTACGAAAGCCTTGATCTCCTGATGAATTCGGGATACCTCCTGGCTTGGGCTGGGGCAATAGGGGACGATAAGGGGACGCGGATAAGGGGACGCCCTTCGGATAAGGGGACGCCCTTAAGATTCTAAGTTGACAAACCTACTTGGATGTGGTAATTGAAAATGCATGCCAAGATTAGCCCGACTCGACGCCCCCGGCGTCTTGCATCACCTCATGATCAGGGGGATCGAACGCCGAAAGATATTCTG